>JASEHD010000037.1 GCA_030019075.1 Bacteroidota bacterium | reverse complement strand
CCTTTGTGTTAATTCATTAAAGATACCAATTTTTGTCATTTTGCGTAACATCAGTAATTCATATTGCCTGAACCTGTTAGCGGTATCTTTTGTTGTCCTTTACCGGGGATCTCGAGCCAATAACTCGTGCTATTTTCTGGTCTGATGTTCCATCCAATTGTCAAAGGATAACTTGCGTCTTTTATTTTGATCGGTAACTTCATCAAACTTTTGCCGGGAGGTAGAGTCTCAAAAAATTTACCTGAGCGGAAGCGTGCATTGAATGCTCCTCCGAGCGGCTCGGGAGGCATCTCATCATCCATTCGCCCAAGAGCAAGTCCTCTCCCACCATTGCGTGCGTACATTGACTGCCTGTTTCCATTTCCATCTGTGATTGTAAACTCATCCATCGCTGTGATAGATGAATACGGATGACATGGATCGCCGCCGCCTGGGGCGCTTTGTGTTGTAATCGATCGAGTATCCGACCAACTGCTTATTGCAACATCGTTCGATGCATTCACTCGCCAATAATATGTTGTGCTATACAAGAGCGTGCCTATCTGCTTCGAGGTAGATGTTAAGTTTGGATAATCAAACACAAGCGTTGTGAAGCAGCAGTTAGTAGAAACTTGCAGACGATATGATGTTGTACCATATGATTCGTACCAGCTTAATGTTGGTGATGTTGAGACACCTACTGCTCCATCCGATGGTGAAGCGAGAACAGGAATCGGTGGCGCTTCGTCTGGGTTGGGTGGCTGCTGTCCACATGGGAGGGTTCCCCCACCTGATTGTGTATTTGCATCCATGAGTAAATGACCGGGATCGCTTACTTTGATCCAATAACCTTTGCCAGCTTGAATGTTATCAGTTGGAAAATAACTACCGTTATATCCAAAATATTCAGAAGTGATTGATGTATTAACTGGTGTTATCTTTGAACGGTTGATATCAGTAGATAATGATCCGATCATATTCCAATCTGTGAACACTGGTATACAGAAGGAGTACACTGGCACACCTGTATACGTGATTGTCTGGTTCGCTGGAAATCTTATCCAGTAACCAAGTCCGTTGGAAAGAGTATCTTTTGTTTTGTAGCTTCCATCTTCATAGTTAAATGCTGATGAATTTGCTGTGGACCACAAAGTTGTTTTTGCAAGATCGTCTACCATATTTGGTATGCTGCTCATGTTCCAACCGGCAGCAACGTTTTTAGATATTGGTAAGGTAGAGAAATGCCAAGTGAGTGCGTAACTCTGAAATTTTGAAGTTACTATCGTTCCCATTACCCGCATCGTCCAAGTTCCAGTAACTGGATTGTTGATATCTACTTGCTCCACATTATCACGATTGTTAATGCTGGGTGTAGCATTTACAGATGGATTCCTGGAATTCAATGTGAGTGGTAGATATTCTGTATTAGTAGGTGAAATAAGCTTAAGGTTCAGGTTGTTGATCAACGCAGGATCGGCATTCACAGCAGCTTCAGGATCAGTCCACACCACCATAACACGTAACCTTGAAAGCCCAGATGGTACTTGTAATGTATGATTGTTAGTTCCTCCTGGTGGAACATGATCAGTTAAATGTGTAGCAGCATCGACGGTTTTAATGGCTTCCTGTGCATTCGTAAGTCCGTAACCATAAAAATAATCAGGTCCGGGATTCCCGATATCTGTTGCGGTATTCAATAATATTGCCTTAATTAACTCTGCCGATGGATTTGTGATAGTGCCGCACCTATTGCGATAACGATCAATCATCAAGCCAATTGTTCCAGAGATCGCAGGTGCTGCCATGGAGGTTCCTGTCTCTGTTCTATACCCATTAGACGTGTTTGTCGATACAATACTTACCCCAGCTGCGGCAATATCGGGCTTTAATCTTCCATCAAGACAAGGTCCACTTGAAGCGTCAAAGTATTCTTCACCAGTTTTGGTTGTTGCAGTGACTGCGATGAGATTTTTTCCAGTTTCTGGGCTCTGCATTGAGTTGTACACGTGTCCTCCGTAACCAACAGAAAACACAACAGAAATATTTTTTTCACGAATAACCTGATCCATTAACCGTGCACCTACTGTGTACGTCCCACCTCCATCGTCACCCCATGAGTTTTGGGATAGCACAATTCCATTATTTGTCATCCCATCTTTCATCTCTTGAGCAATTATTGACCAGGTTTTATACTGACCATTATCAACCAAATAACTCCAGTTATAGATATTTGCCGATGTCGCCATTCCTCGCAATGAGTTGTTTGTAGAACCGTCGCCATTTCCTGCCAATGTACCAGCTACGTGTGTGGCATGTTCGGAGATAATATAGTTTGTTTTATTGACCAGTCGACCAGTAAAGTCATCATGGGTGTAAATTTTACCACCATCCCACATTCCGAGATTAAGTTCAGTCCCGGTAAGATAGTACGGGGCTGCCTGAACCTGATTTACTCGTATCAAGGTTCGAGAACCGTCATTTCGTTCCTTGAATGGTAATACAGCTTCAATCCAGCTTACCCATTCTTTGTCTGCTACAGCATTCAAATCAGCACGTCTTAAAATAACACTCATGACCTTGAAATCTTCTGATGATTCCTTCACTTCGGAAGGGTAGTCGGTTGTTAAACTATTTATTGCCGCAATAAGCGGAACATCAGAATATACCAGAAGATACACGTAGACTTTCGATGTATCTTCAGGCAATGAACCTAATCTTCCTGCAAGAAGATTTTCCTCAACCTTATCACGGAAATCAAAGAGAGATATATGTCTTATTCCAAACTCTGCAGCTTTTTCCAAAGTAAAACCATCTTCAATAGTAGCAGAATACGCAAAGTTAGGAATATAATCATGAAGTATCAGTCCCGCTTGTTTCATCGCCTCATGCTGCGATTCAGTTGGTATGCTGCTGAATTGCACCAGCACATGAAGTTTTCCAGCTTGCAGTTTCTGAACCTGAGGCCTTATTGAAAAAAGGTTTGCTGAATTCACCGGAGGTAACCAGGTACGTGATTTAAGCCGTACCTCGTACGAGTCGGATCCACTTGCTGGCATAATGTAAGTGATGAGAAATCCAAGCAAAATTATCGTCATTGTGAAGAACTTTTTCATTGTTAGCCACTCCTTTTCTTGAAAGTTGATTTTAGTAAAAATGCTTGATATTTTCTTATTGTTTAAAAAACGATGTCCTCGCAAACTTAACCTTTTGTGAAAATACCATACGGTATGAAAATCTGAAGTAATTACAAAAAATTAGTTTTACTTCGCGAAAAATGAATATATCGATGATCGTACTGTAGGATCATTAACAAGTTCTACATAATAAAAATACCTTCGTCTGCAATTACGAAACTCGCTATACAAAGCTACTGAAAATCCACAAGACGAAGGTGGGTCATCACGGGTACAAAATCCTTTAATAATACTAAAGGATATAGGCAATGCCCAACTGGTATGGCTCGAATCCTTGACGACTTTGATTATCACGGGTTCACTCGCACCCCAAGGATATTGAGTACTATAAAATTCGTTGCGCTTAATAGTGACCCAAAATAATAGTGTATCTATTCCACATATAAGAGTATCTTTTGTTGAACCATCAATTGTTAATGTCAAACCAGGTGGCTTAGAATTATGATCCGTATTGATAGGATTATCTTTGCCGCACATCAATAATTGAAACGTTATAATAACGGTTAAGAATAAAAATATTTTTTTTAACATATGATACCTCAATCAATCTGTTTTATTTTGTTTAAATAATTCTACAAACAATATTCTTTCGTTCATTGTAAGTTAAAATATATATTTCACAAACCCAAACAATGTTTTCCTCAAGCCCTCCGATTTTTACTTCGTTAACACCATTTTCTTTACAGAAACATAACTACTAGCACTTAACCTGTAAAGATATACACCCGAAGCTAAGCTGCTTAGGTCGGCTTCAATAGTGTGAGAGCCGGGTTCGTATTCTCCCTCAACCAACCTCATCACCTCTTTCCCAAGAATATCGTAAACAATCAAACTTACATTGCTCTTTTTGGGAACATCGAATGCGATTATTGTTGTTGGGTTGAATGGATTTGGATAATTTTGTATGAGTGCAAACTGTGTCGGTATCTTTTGATTATTTTCTGTTATTGATATTCTAATAACATTTACAGCTGCATTCTTAATTTTCAAAATCCCTTCTCCGCCAAGCTTTATGCAGCTTAATTCTTTCTCGTTAGATAATTGAATTAAACTAATTTGTTTAGAACTTTCTCTTCTTCTTAAATTGTAGGAAATTTGTATAGGGTACGAAGCGTTTTTCACTGTAATGTCATAAAATTGTGGGATAACCAATTTTTCTTTATAAAACTCAACATTCTTTTGTGTTTTAAAACTCACAACAAATTGATCTTCTGGAGGGGAGGGTGGGAGTTCATAATAATCGATGGGGAATTTAAGATCGCTCATCTCAGCAATATATAATGTTTGATTTCTGCCCGAGGCATCCTTGAAGATAAACTGATTGAAAGCAGAACGTTCGTTCACTGGCTGACAATATATTGATTTAGTCAGGGATTCGGCAGAAAGGATTATTATCCCTGCTTGTTTAGCTTTCACCCAATAACCTTTACCAGGATGAATTGTAGATGCGGTTTTGTAGGTACTGTCGTATAAATAAAAGGGTGTAGAAAGCAATGTCTCTGGGATAGTTTCAACTGTTGATATATCAATAGGAACACTGGTAGAACCGATGATGTTCCATCCCGATTGAACGATTACTGTATCGTATTGCTGATCAACTCCGATGACATTTATTTCATAGTTATCCGGAAATTTTAACCAGTAACCAAGGCTCTTTTCAACCTTCGAACTGGCAACATAACTTCCATTATATGAAAATGCCGAAGACGATGCTTGAGGGAATAGGTTATTCAATTCTTTTGCAATTGGATCAACTGGAACAGACATTAAATTCCAGCCGGCAGTAAATGGAATGGGCATAGAAATGTATGAAACTCCTACTGTATTACCGAGTGAATCGATAATTTTTCCGTAGATATCTCCATTCTTATTCCTCCAAATAATCGTATAATTGCCTGGCTTATTATTTACGATACAACAATTCTCCCGACAACAATCCTCCCCAATGTCATCTGATATTAAAATTCCGTTTATTCCCCAAAGTTTATTTCCTTGAGGGTCCAGTCGCTGAGCATATAAATGGTGATTAGCATCGTACGGGCCATAGGTCCATTCTACCCAGATAAGGATTGCTCCCCCAGAACCATCAGGAATAAACTCTGATAAGCGTCTGTATTCAGAACCACTTGAGATGATAACACCATTTGGTGCCCAGAGTATATTACCAGATGAATCTATTCTCTGAGCAGAAACGATGGGAACATATTTATTATCAATAAATCCCTCTGACGACCATGCAATTATGGCACCGTTATTATCATCATATACAATAAAAGGTCGAGTGGCATATCTTATATTATTCGATATAATTATACCATCTGGTTCCCATAACTTTGTACCATTTGAATCTAAAAGTTGTGCTTTTATTAATGAACTTCCTAAAGAATCTCTTGTACTCCAAGTAATAATTGTTCCATATGCACCATTGGAAATCATTCCAAAAAGTGGCGAAGTATAACGATTATCAGTCGTCCCCACTGTAACACCTTCTGGTAACCACACTGTAGAACCAAAAGCGTCAATTTTTTGGGCACGTACGTACCAATCCGTTTTATTCACACCATAAACATAACCTATTATTACCGAACCCGATTTATCACGTGTTAAAATGGGCGTTATTGCGTGACCATTTGTTGCTACATTAGTTCTATATCCATGTAAACCGATGCGCTGAACAGTAATGACTACGGGGTAAAAACCTGCGGGGGTGTGAGACCATGCGAGCACAACATCACCTTCTTTATCCTTAACAATTGCTGGAATGTTATAAGAATATCCCCACATTTCATCAGTATGGATTAGTAGACCATCATCACCCCATAAACGTTTGCCAGATGTATTAACCCTCTGAATTCTAAGTGGGTATTCACTTGTATATAAAATATTATACCAATTTGCAATAAACGAACCACCCGCACCATTACTAATCAAAGAGTAACAAGTCCAACCAAATTTACTATTAAAAACTGGTACACCATTATTCTCCCACTTGCTTAGCCCTATTGAATCAATTCTTTGTGCATAGAGAGAATTCCCCTCAAGATTATTGTTCCATATAACTATGGCGCCCCCATTACCGTCTGGTACCGCCCGTGGATGAGATTTATATCCTGGTGCAGTGCAGATCGGAATGTCTATTGGTGTTTGTGCATTAAGTACAACATTTAATGCAGCAAGGGTAACCAACATCCACATCTGTTTAATTAAAATCGATTTCATTTTGATCTCCTTTCAAAATAATTTATAATAATTACTATTATGCCATTATTCCATTACTCCCATTATAAACATTCAACATACCCTTGAGTATTATCTTGCAAATACCATTTTCTTTACAGAAACAAAGTTGTTGGCATTTAACCTGTAAAGATATACGCCCGATGCTAAGCTGCTTAGGTCAGCTTCGATAGTGTGAGAGCCGGGTTCGTATTCTCCCTCTACTAATCTCATCACCTCTTTCCCAAGAATATCGTAAACAATCAAACTTACGTTGCTCTTTGTCGGAACATCGAACGCGATTGTCGTTGTTGGGTTGAATGGATTTGGATAATTTTGCATGAGTGCAAACTGTGTCGGTATCTGCTTTCCTCCTGTTACTTTCAATCGCAGAGTTTGTTCGTCTCCTTTCATTATGATTATCTTGCCCTCGCCCGATAACTGGTGCGAGGCAACGTTTTCATTACTCGCCATTTCCTCTAAAAAGAAATTTTTATCACCCGAGTTCTTTATCTTGTAAGAAATTGTCAGTGGATACACGGGTGACTGCATTTGAATTGGATATACGAGATCTTCTCTCAACTTTCTTGAATACAGTTCGAGCATTCTTTGACTGCGAAAACGAGCATCAAACAACTCGCCCGGCGGCATCGGCGGTAATTCATATTCCTCTATATTAATATATCCGTCCTCTGCTTCGGTAAAGTACAGCGTTTGTTTTTTATTTAACTTATTGGTAATCGTGATGCTATTACTCGAATTAATAACATTGGCAGCTTCCTTCGGAACAGATTGAGAACCCAAAATAATTGTGTGGGTTGTTCTCGCTTTTACCCAATATCCTCCTCCGGGTATTAGCATTGTTACCGGCTCATAACCGCTTCCATTATAACCGAATACGCTGCCGACAATATTTTCACCGCTCGGTGCTGATACTTCGTGATCTACTGAGCCGATCATATTCCAACCGGCAGATACATTGACCGAAACTTGCGGTAACTCTTTCCCGGGAATCAATCGATCAATAGCTGCGGGGAGCTTAATCCAGAAGCCCTTTCCATATTCCAAAGAATCGACGGGTTTGTATGAACCACTGTACTCAAATGCATACCCGTTAAAAGCAGATGGAAATACTTTATTAATACTACGATTATTGCGAGTTACTGGCAACGAAACAAGATTCCAGCCAGTCATTAACGACACTGTTATACTCTTCGTATCCGTATTGATTCGGTAGGAACTATCTGCACCGGGCCAATTTGTGAGGGGTGTTAAATCGGTCTTTACGTTGCTTGCGTATCCCGTTCCCCCTTGTGAAATGTCATAATATCTGAAGTCGCCACCGACATAATCTTTCAATCCCATAGAAGCACCGCTGCCAGAGAACGTGCCGGCTTCGACCGTACCATAACAATATTCGGCGATGTTTGTCGTTTCATAAAGCTTAATCTGAAAATTAAGATGTAGTGTTGTCCCTCCGTCATAATATGGCATGTGTTTCCATTGTACAATGAATATTCGATTTGGTGCGCTGCCTTGAGTTGTATATGAAATGACGCCTTCAGTATTTCTTGTATCAAGGTCGGTATTCCAAGGTGCTAACACTTTTGTGGGTTTCTCATTAGAACCGAGAACATATTTAAAGTACATTCCTAGTTGCCCTGCAGATGATAATCCTCTTATGGTACCAATTTCTCCCATTCCCAATTCTAACCATCCATTTGTACTAATCTGGGCTTTTTCGTAAGTGTAATTGTCATATATAAAAGTGAAGGGCAGCGAAATATTCATCTGCACATCATCACCCGATGGACCAGGCGAGCCGCCTACTATTTCCGTATATGGTGAATACATTTTGTCAACAGTCCAATAAGAAACGGTTGAAGGCAGCACAATAGTCATTGACCCATTTAAAGTATCGTTGCTTGGGTTATAATCCGAGGCAAGCAATATTGCCTGAAGAATATAAACACTGTCTTTAATAGGCGCAAAGCTGCCATCGAAAGTGATTTGACGTGATTCTCCGATAGCAAGCGGGGCGACACGTTTTGTCGTTGAAAAGACTTCAGAGTTTTGGAACAAGATTCGATATTTCACGTTGAATGAATCCGATCTCGGTTGCGAGCTAAGATTTCTTAAAGTAATTCGTATTGGCGCAATCAGATCCCCAAGTGTATGTTGAGATCCATCAATTGGTGAATTCAATACCGCAAGTTTATAATCGAAATAATCAGCAGGAAGCTCGTATAGCATTTTACGCTCCCAGACACCATTACCATGTGTTGCTACTCGCAAAACACAATTTGAAGGTGATATTGTAAGGTCGGCAGCAATAACAGCGTCGGGTAGTCCCTCGCTAAATCCAGACCATGTCGTTCCTCCATTTGTTGAAACATAAACACCAATGTCATTACCAACATAAACAACATTTGGATGTAATGGGTCAACGACAATTGCTGTTGTAGGCACATCAGGCAATGTTCCAGTCATATCTGTCCAGCTTGTACCAGCATCGGTTGATTTATAAAGATGTCCTGAACCAAATCCTCCAAATGCCACATA
This sequence comes from Bacteroidota bacterium, assembly GCA_030019075.1. GTDB lineage: Bacteria > Bacteroidota > Ignavibacteria > UBA10030 > SZUA-254 > JASEHD01. The sequence goes on along the minus strand of JASEHD010000037.1, from coordinate 15,344 downwards.
CACGATTCTGGAATCTTGCGGGTCAACAGCCATATCTATTGGGTAACGATTGGGGAGCGTTCCGGTAATATTGGTCCATGACGTTCCGCCGTTTGTTGTGCGATAGACATGAGCAACTGCTGCGATAGGAGCCGTACCAATATATACCGTATCTGGATTCGTTGAAGACATTGCCATAGAAAGAGCAGGATTGACATCAATATTAGTATTGCTATTGGTAGCAGTCCAGCTTCCAGCGTAGTTAATTGTTTTGTAAACTTTATATGTTCCAAAATATAAAATATTAGGATGGGACTTTGAAACGACAAAAGGAGAATTCCAGGCGCCTGCGGCAAAACTACCAGCCCAGGTGAATGACACACCGCGATTAGTAGATTTGTAAATTGCTTGCCCAAATCGATACCCGGCATACATAATATTATCATTTGTCTGATCGATAGCAGTCCATCCTACCTCATCAACTGCACTGCCGTGATCCCAAATATTAGATCCTAAATACCGATAGCCCGGAATATGATCTTGTGATTGTCCTAATGCCAGCAGTGAGTCAGTTGCTGAACAAGAGAAGCCGCCATAAATTTGCCCCGACTGCATGCCAAATCCGACATTGACATACGTGCTTCCAAAATCTGTCGATCTATAAACACCGTCGTCATTGACAACATAAATTAGATTTGGGTTTGTGGGATGAATAGCAAAAGAATGATTATCCGGATAACCACTTCCGACCGATGAAAAGTTAGCTCCACCATCGGTAGATTTACTACGCCTGACACCGTTATGGATAATGATGCTCGAATCGTTTGGGTGAACTGCAACAAAATGTGAATACCATCCTTGAACTCCCAACAGCTGACCGGTATTAAAATAATCTTTTAGTTTTATCCAGCTTTCTCCAAAATTTGTGGACCTATACAATGCACCCACGCCTGTTGTGCTATCGGCGGCACTTGCAAAAACAACATCGGGGTTCGCTCTATAAACATCAAGAATAGTTTTGCCGGTATATCCCGAAAGGGGTGAGTTTAACCAGTTGTTGCCTCCATCGGTTGTTCGGAACGTAACACTGGACGAAAAGTTGCCGATGCTTACCAAAATCTTGTTTGTATCATTGTAATGGATAACGATATCCATCACCATCGGAAAGGATTCGTTGAGTTCCCATGATGCACCTGCATTTGTTGTTTTGTAAATACCCTCTGTTGTTGCTGTCCACAATGTATTAGGGTTGCGGGGATTCATACGCAGTGCCTGGATGCCGGTTCGCTGATCGTACGACCAATCAAGCGACTTCGTCCATGTTAAACCACCGTTGGTTGTTTTTAAAATGCCGATACCGTAACTACCGCGTGTAGTTCGCTGTACTAATCCACCAGTTGAATTGAGGCTTTTATAAACTTCGCCCGTACCAAGGTAAATAATATTCGTATCGGTGGGGTGAATAACTATTGCCGAGATGCCAAGCGCCGGATGCCCCAATCGTACCTGTTCCCAATCGCTGGCTAAACCGCCTGTATATGACCGAAAAAGTCCTCCGCTTGCTGTTCCGACATAGACAGTATTCGGATTTAATGGATTGATGGCAACACTTTTCGATCTTCCCTGAAGATTCAAAGGACCGATTGGGTCCCAAATACTGCCACCACTTAAAGATTTTTTTAGCTCCTGGATTTGTAATTTCGATGATTGGAATGCTTTAAAATATTTATCGGGTGGAATATCATTATCGGGATATGCTCGGGACTGTGTCCAAAAATCTAATGCCTCAAGCGCGCCAGATCTTCCGCTTTTGGATTTCTTTGGAACTTCTTTTTTAAAATCTTCATTATTTGTAATATTTAAAATAAACATCATAATGAAGCCAATAAGTGCAATCGGAACTGTTAGTAGTCGCAGCATAAAATTATTCCTTTAAATATTGTTATCTGATAATTAAAGGTAACAGGAATATATATGATAATCAAGCTTTCAGCAATACAAAGTAACCATTTCAAAACAATTTTTGTTATATTAAGAAAATGAAACCATATTTACTTAGAAAAATCTGTTCTATCGTTTTTTTATTGCTTGGTGGATTTACGGTTGTTTCGTATTCACAAGCATCTAATGTTGAAATAAAAATTCGGCTTGCACAAAGTTATGAACGCTCGGGTAATTTTGAAGCAGCGGTAAAACTTTATGAGGAAGCTTTCGGAAAAGACTCAGCCAATGTTACGATATTCGAATCGCTCAAGCGCAGTTATTTACAACTCAAACGCTATGATGACGCCATCTCATTAATTCAGCAGTGGCTTCGGAAAATACCGAACGATATCGGACTTCTTGCTCAATTGGGTTCTATTTATATACTTAATTCCGATGAAGCGTCCGCGGTTACCATCTGGGATCGTGCTGTGGCAACCCATCCAACACTCGAGGCAACATATAAAATAGTTGGCGGTGCCATGATTCAGAGTAGACTCTTCGAGCGTGCGATTGAACTTTATAAACGCGGTCGAACAGCTTGCGGTAATCCAGCTCTCTTCATGTCCGACATAGCTTACCTGTACAGCATCATGATGAATTATACCGATGCAACAAGAGAATATTTGAAAATGGTACGTCAAAACCCTAATGATTTAGGACTCGTACAATCCCGCATTGCAGGGTATACTACCCGCGCAGATGGTATTTCTGCTGCAACGCTTGCAGTAGAAGATGCTGTGAAAACCGATCCTAACACAGTTGCCTATCAGCAGCTCCTCGCATGGCTTTACATGGAAGGCAAACAATTCGACCGCGCGTATAATGTGTACAAAATCATCGATGAAAAGATGAAAGCTGATGGACGAGAGCTTTACAATTTTGCGGAACGAACACTGAGAGAAAAAGCATTCACTGTTGCAATAAAAGCGTTCAAAGATATCGTAAACAGATATCCAAAGTTTGCACAATTGCCGCAAGCTAAGTTTGGTTACGCACGCGCGCTCGAAGAATCATATGATTTGGGCGATACATTGAAATTATTCGGAATCCTTGAACGACCCGCCGCCGGATTAAAACCTCCCTATTCAAGCGCAATCGAATCTTACCGGCAAGTGATATCAGAATATCCAAACACAGAGATTGCCGCACGTTCGCTTCTGCGCGTTTCGATTATTCAGCAGGAGAAATATTTCGATTTAGATGGAGCGCGTTCATCCCTCGAAACTCTTGAAAAAAATTCATTACGATTTTCCCCTATTCTTTTTGAATGCCGCCTGCGTCTTGGTAATGTTTATCTTTCACAAGGTAATCTCACAGATGCCGCAAATAAATATAATGCGTTGGCTGGGATCGGCTCTGGATTCAATGAATTAAAAGAACAAGCCGCTTTTCGGCTTGCAGAGCTTGACTACTTTCAAGAACGTTTTAACGATGCTCTTACCAAGCTCCAGACGTTAACAACGCAAGCAACTGCAAATGTAACTAACGATGCGTTGAGTCTCCAGATCTTCATCCAGGAGAATCTCAAATCGAATGAACCTGCCCTCAGACAGTTCGCAAAAGCTGATTTCCTAAAAAGGCAGTTGAAATTCTCCGAAGCATTAATTATGTTCGAATCAATTCTAAAAGAAAATCCCAAAGCGGATATTGCTGACGAGGCATCAATCAATATCGGGGACATTCTAACACACATGAATAAATATTCAGAAGCGATCGCTGCATACGAGCGCGCGCTTCAGGAATATCCGGAAACAATTTATCAGGATCGCACGTTAATGAAAATCGGTCAGATATATCAACTCGGAATGAAAGATAAAGTAAAAGCAATCGAAGCTTATCAACGGCTGCTTGAAAAATTCCAAAATTCTATCTATTCGAATGAAGCACGAAAGAAAATTCGGGAGCTGAGGGGAGACAGTATATGATTGCGGATTTCGGATTGTGGATTGTGGATTTACATAAACGTGTTAAAGCTATACTCTTTGCTCTCCGCTCTCCGCTCACCGCCCTCCGCTCTCCGCTCACCGCTCTCTGCTCTCTGCTATTAGCTCTATGCTCTCCGCTTTTCGCTCAGAAAATTCTCATACCGATGGATTTAAAACAGACCGATCACCTTAAAGCTTACGGAATAGCATACTGGACATTAACCAAAAACCTCGAGGTTGATTGGCTGTTAAATTACCGCGCCGGCTCGTTCATGATAGATGGATTCGATATTGTTGCAAAAGAATGCCGTGTTCGCGGTGTTTATTTTGAAGAAATAACGGGCGCTCAAGCAGCACAAATTTATGCAGAGGTGCAAGATGAAAACAACAACATGGATGCAGTCAGGTTGGAGAAGGCGCCGCGTATAGCCGTGTACGTTCCGCCAAACTTTTTACCATGGGATGATGCGGTAACGCTTGCAATGGAATATTCCGAAATTCCCTACGATAAAGTCTGGGATGATGAAGTGTTGGAAGACAAACTGATGAAGTACGACTGGATTCATTTACACCACGAGGATTTCACCGGACAGTATGGAAAATTTTATGCATCCTTTGCGGCAGCACCCTGGTACGTTGAGCAGCAGGTGATGTATGAGAATGAAGCGAAGAAGCTTGGGTTCAAAAAAGTTTCCGAGATGAAGAAAGCCGTCTCACGCAAAATAAAAGAATACATTGCAACGGGTGGTTTCATGTTCGCAATGTGCTCGGCAACCGATGCATTCGATATAGCCCTTGCTGCTGAAAATACTGATATTTGCGATGCAATATACGATGGTGACCCGCCCGACCGCGATGCACAGAAGAAGCTCGATTTCTCGAAATGTCTCGCATTCGAAAATTTTACACTCGAGAAAAATCCTCTGGTATATGAATATTCCGACATCGACATACCGCCCAGCCCCATCGCCCCCGCAGTCTCAAATCCTGAAACAGATTATTTTACATTGTTCGAGTTCTCCGCAAAGTACGATCCTGTTCCTACAATGCTGACTCAAGATCATGCTAATATTATAAAAGGATTCATGGGGCAAACGACAAATTTCAAAAAGAGCTTGATAAAAAAACATGTAACCGTTCTTGCAGAAAAGGAAGGAACGGAGGAGGTGCGGTATATTCATGGAAATTATGGGCGCGGTACATTTACTTTCTACGGAGGTCATGATCCGGAAGATTATCAGCACGCCGTTGGAGATCCTCCGACCGATTTGAACCTCCATAAAAATTCACCCGGTTACAGATTGATCCTCAATAATATTCTCTTCCCTGCAGCGAAAAAGAAACAACAGAAAACTTAATATGCGTATCGCAATTATTTCAGACATTCATTCAAACCTTGAGGCGTTAGAAAAAACACTCGAGATAATCAAACAAAAAAGCATTGACGAGATTGTTTGCCTCGGTGATATTGTTGGATATGGCGCCAACCCAAACGAGTGCCTTTCGCTTGTCAAAGAAACAACTTCACATATTCTCCTTGGTAATCACGATGAGGCGGCAATCTCGCTAAAGCAAATTGAAGATTTTAATCCTTATGCCCGAAACGCAGTTCTTTGGACTACCAACCAGCTTACAGAAGCAAATAAAGAATTCCTCCGTTCCTTGCCTTACAAACTTGAATTGAACGGGTTGTTATTTACTCATGCTTCACCTTTCGAGCCGGAGGAATGGCACTATATTCTTTCCCTCGCTGAGGCGGAAAACAATTTCAACTTTTTTCAACAGCCGATTTGTTTCGTGGGGCATTCACATGCCCCAGTAATTTTCTCGGAAGATTTTTGGGCACGCGAGGTTGTAAGGGATAAGCGATTTATTGTAAATGTAGGAAGCGTTGGACAGCCGCGCGATCTTAACTGGCGGCTGAGCTTCGGTATTTTCGAAACCGGGCAATGGACTTACGAAAACATTCGCTCTGAGTATGATGTGCAAACCGCATCCGATAAAATCCGTAACGCCGGCTTGCCAAGACAATTAGCTGAGAGAATCTTGATTGGCAGATAAGGTAATATCATATTAGATTAACAAGAAAAAGGTTGACGCCTATGCCCTTAAGCGGGATCAGCATCCCTGCGGGGGTGACCATAAAGTAAGAAAGGGGGTCATTCCGAACTTGGTTCGGAATCTAAACATTGCATCTTGCTTTGTTTTGAATAGATGCTGAAACCCGTCTGCCTAAGTTGTACGGCGGGCAGGTAAATTCAGCATAACCCAGGCCTCTTTAGTCACCCTCGTATTCAAAGCAAACCCGTTTGGAAGGATTTGTTCCCAATCGCAAAGCGGGACGAAATGACGGATTTTTGCATTTGAGATAGCTGGAAACAAAGACAGGTTTGTTAAGACATATTTTTTACTGTTTTAAGAAAAATGAGTTAAAACTATTGACACAAAGTAGAAATATTCATATATTAAAGCAACCATTTTAAGAGGAATTATTTGTTAGTAGAACAATCCGCCTTAGGCGGAATAGATATGAATTCTGATACGGCAAACGTAATTGATATCAGACCATCCGGTTGGAGAAGCAAATTTTCCAACGGGAAGGCACAAATATATCTTGACCAATCGAATCGCATCGCGGTTAAATTTCATTACAACGAAGAATATATCCAGAAGTTGAAAGTAATTCCGGGACACAAATGGCATCCAGACGATAAGCGATGGAGTTTTCCATTAAGTTTAGAGAATTACGAGTGTATAATAAAAATCTTTGAGGGGGAGAAATTAAATATTGACACCAAACTCAACGCCCTAATCAATCCAAGTGAAAAGAAATCTGATGGAAAAGTTACACACCTTGATGAAGCAGTGAATAATGACATCAGAGAACTGCGACGGCAAATGCGATTACAGAATTACAGCAATAAAACTATAAAAGCATACTTAAGCTATATCAGAACATTTGCAAAATCATTTCATCCTCGAAACCTAAGACAACTGAGTGAAGGGGATATTCGTGAATATCTCATTCGGTTGAGTGAAAGCGGTAACTATGCAGCAAGTACAATTAATCAAATCTTTAATGCGTTACGATTTCTGTATGTTAATTTTTATAAAATGTCTTATGCGATAGGGAGTATTCCACGCCCAAGGAAGGAACGAAAACTTCCCGATATTTTAAACGAAGACGAATTGAATAAGCTCTTTGCGGTTATAAAAAATCCGAAACACAGATTACTGATCAGATTGATTTACTCAGGCGGTTTCCGTGTTAGTGAATCTGTACAATTACGCTTAGAAGACGTTGACACAGAACGTGGATTAATTCATATTCGGGGCGGTAAGGGGAAAAAAGATCGGACTACTATCTTATCAAAAGTCATCAGTGAGGAATTAAAAGAATATGTTAAGTTGTATTACCCTCAAGGGTTTATTTTTGAAGGACAGAAACAGGGTAGATATTTAAGTATTCGTAGTGCGGAGAAAATATTTGAGCGAGCTGTAAAGGCTGCAAGGATTGGAAAACATGTGTCGCTCCATACGCTACGGCATACCTTTGCAACCGATTTAGTCGATGACAATACCGAATTACGGACGATACAGGAGATTTTAGGCCACGCAAGTTCTAAAACAACCGAGCGATATACACAGGTTAGTAAAAAACGCATAGGGCAGGTACGTAGCCCTCTGGATAGATTGTCCAAAAAGAACGATAAAGAGAATGAAGAAAGTTAAACCATTAATGAATAACAACTCCGCCAGGGCGGATGAGCCTATGGCTCAGAACTTTACTTCGTTGTTACAATAGTTAACTGCAATTGCCCAATCATCAAAAGAAAGGATCATCTATGAAACACCCATTGTTATTTCGATATATTATGCTGTCTGTGCTGCTGCTGTGCCAGCATTTTGCCTATGCGCAATCTGGCTGGTTCTGGCAAAATCCTTTACCGACAGGGTATGATCTCGAAAGCGTATCCTTCACCGATACCTGCACAGGAACGGTGGTGGGATGGTATGGCTCAATTTTTCGCACAACTAATGGCGGTGAAAGTTGGACGAGCCAGTCAAGCGGAACAACAAATAATCTCAGAGGCGTCTTCTTCAATGATGCCAACACAGGATGGTCAGTTGGGGATCGGGGTAGAATTCTTCGTACTACCAATGGCGGTGAAAGTTGGACGAGCCAGTCAAGCGGAACAACGAATAATATCAGAGGTGTCTTCTTCACTGATGCCAACAAAGGATGGGTGGTTGGGGATCGGGGTAGAATTCTTCGCACCACCGATGGAGGCGAAACCTGGACACACCAGTCAAGTGGAACGTCAATTCGTTTATATAGCGTATCTTTCATCGATGCCAATACAGGATGGGCAGTTGGGGATCGGGGTAGAATTCTTCGTACTACCAATGGCGGCGCAAGGTGGACGCGCCAATCAAGCGGAACGAGGAGATGTCTGATGGGTGTCTCCTTTACCGATGCCAACACAGGAACAGCAGTGGGTGAATATGGTACAATTCTTCGCAGCACAGATGGCGGCAAAAATTGGACGGGCCAATCAGGTAGAACGATAAATAATCTCCATAACGTATTCTTTACCGATGCCAATACAGGAACAGCAGTCGGAGTTAATGGCATAATACTTTATACCACCAATGGTGGAACATCGTGGACGGTCGCGTTGGCAATCGAATTAGGGGTGCATCTTTGGAGTGTCACATTCACTGACGCCAACACTGGAATGGCGGTGGGGAATCATGGCATAATTCTTCGCACTACCAATGGCGGTGCTACGTGGACACACAAGTCAAGCGGAACGCGGAATACTCTCAGTAGCGTCTCCTTTACCGATGCCAACATAGGCTGGATGGTGGGAGGAGGTGGCACAATTCTTCGCACCACAAATGCCGGCGAAACATGGATGAGCCAGGCAAGCGGAACGGAGCGTTTGCTTTCAAGCATCTTCTTCACCGATGCCAACACAGCCTGGACGGTGGGAGGAGGTGGCACAATTCTTCGCACCACAAATGGTGGTGAAAGTTGGACGAGCCAGTCAAGCGGAACAACGAATAATCTCAGAGGCGTCTTCTTCAATGATGCCAACACAGGATGGTCAGTTGGGGATTGGGGCACAATTCTTCGCACCACAAATGGCGGCGAAACATGGATGAGCCAGTCAAGCGGAACGTATAATTATCTTTTAAGCATCTTCTTCACCGATGCCAACACAGGCTGGGTTGTGGGAAAAGATGGCATAATTCTTCGCACCACCAATGGCGGAGCAAGTTGGACGAGCCAGTCAAGCAGAACAAAGTATGATCTCTATGACGCATTCTTTACTGATGCCAACAACGGGTGGTTGGTTGGTAGTAATTACACAATTTTACGCACCATTGATGGCGGCGTAACGTGGAGCAAGCAGATAATCAGAGGGAATGGATGGTTCGAGGACCTCTTCTTCATCGATGCCAACACAGGCTGGGTTGTGGGAAACGATGGCAGAATTTTTCGCACCACCAATGGCGGAGCAAGTTGGACGAGCCAGTCGAGCGGAACAACGAATAATCTCAAAGGGGTCTACTTCAGTGATGCCAACACAGGCTGGACGGTGGGAGAGAATGGCACAATACTTAGCACGAACACTGGTGGGGTTACGGTGGGAATTAGTATTGTGATGGGTGAAGAACATCTTAGCACACTTACACCATCAGATTTTTCCTTAATGCAGAATTACCCTAATCCCTTTAATCCAGGTACTACCATCCGATTCAGTCTTGCAAGCACTGCATTTGCTTCATTGAAGGTGTATAATCTGCTGGGTCAGGAAATCGCAACGTTAGTGGACGAGGAACTGGAGCCTGATGTATATGAATTCGACTGGGATGCATCTGGATTGCCAAGTGGAGTCTATATGTATCGCTTACGAGCAGATTCATTTTCCGAAACCAAGAAACTTATTTTGTTGAGGTAACGGGCAACTGCAGTTAACACCGAAAAACAATGATGCTCACTCTATTGAAAAATAAATTGTGTTCGCTTTATCCCGTTTGCTGCAAGAAATATTTTTATCATAGCAGCAAACGTGGCAACATTGTTTTTGTAAACGTTAGCTGCCACGCAACTTTGCGAAATATTAAAACTTAATAATAAAGGAGTCGATGAAATATGAAACAATTATTCATTTTTTCATTCTTCTTAATTGCAATGATTGGTTGCTCGAAGAAAGATAACATAGTAGATACAAATCAAAGGTTCGACTAGAGATATTGAAAGAACAATCTTTTTTCATCATAAAAAAATACAAGATGGGAATCTTTACAAATACTAAAAATTCGCCGCCGCCTAGCAACTCAAAAATTTCCCTTCGGGACGTTGCACTAAATTTTTGCCCTTCGGGGAATATAACAGCGGATAAAAGACTACGAAACCCTGCAGGTTTCTCCTTCCAAATTTGCTTCGCAAACTTCTTTTATCCGCGAACGTTATACGCAATTGCCCTTTCACTCACAATAAAGAGATAATCTTATGAAATCAAAATTTACCTTTACAGCATTGATATTATTATTTATTAGTGTTTCTTCTCTTTACGCTCAAGAAGGTACCCTTGACCCTAGTTTTGGCATAAACGGCAAGGTAACAACCGACCTAGCTTTAGACGCTGATTTCGGACAATCCGTTGCTGTGCAGGCAGACGGGAAAATAATTGTTGGCGGATCAACCGTTACAGGGGGCGGCACCGGAAAAGATTTTTTATTAGTAAGATATAACACAAACGGAACCCTTGACAATTCCTTCGGCTTTTTCGGTAAAGCTTGGGCGGGTTTAAGCGGTACTAACGAGTTTTGGTCAATGGCAATTCAACAAGATGAAAAAATTGTTACGGGCGGTTATATGATTGATGGTAATTTTGATTGTTATTGGCAGTTAATACGGTTTAAAACTAATGGTTCTATTGATTCTACCTTTGGAACTAATGGAATTGTGATAACCAATCTTAGTCCTGTTGGTTATTTATGGAATCAGGGATATTCAATTGCCATTCAATCTGACGGAAAAATTATTATGTCAGGTGCAGTGGGTAATCTTCCCTATTCTGATTTTGGATTAGCACGGTATAATCCAGATGGCTCCCTTGACACTACCTTCGGTACAGGAGGTAAAGTAACTACCGATTTTGGCGAATATGATTTTGCTAATTGTGTAATAATTAATTCCGGGAACATTATTGTTGGAGGCGACTCATTTGGAAATTGGGCATTGGCACGGTATAATCCAGATGGTTCCCTTGACAATACATTCGGTACAGGAGGGAAGGTTACTTACAATTTTGATTCAACTAACAGTGCCAGAATATGGTCATTAGCAGCACAGAACGATGGAAAAATTGTTGCAGGCGGATATTCAAATAATGTGTCAGGATTCGATTTAATACGATTTGGACAGGATGGTTCTATTGACAGTACCTTTGGTGTTAATGGAATAGTAAGTACTTCTTTTTTATGGATTTCGACTCTTAAGTCCTTACAAATCCAGCCTGACGGGAAAATAATTGCCGCAGGGTCAACAATTCATCCTGCCACTTTTAAAGGCGATTTCGCTATGGCACGATATAATACTAACGGAACACTTGATCCTTATTTCGGGTCATTAGGAAAAGTTATTACCGATTTTGGAACACAAACTGACGATATTGGATATTCCGCTGCATTGGCAAATGGAAAAATATATGTAGCCGGTTCGTCTGACCTTGCTGGAACTGTTGATTTTGCATTAGCTTGTTACATTGGGCAAATTACCAATATAGATGATTATTATAATACGCCAGTTAATAATTTTGAATTGAAACAAAACTATCCGAATCCATTTAACCCAAGTACAAAAATAAAATACCAAATTCCATCAATAGGGGTACGCGATCGTGTGTCCGTACTATTAAAAGTTTACGATGTTCTGGGAAACGAAATAGCAACTTTAGTCAATGAATATAAAGCTGCCGGAAGTTATGAAGTTGACTTCAACGCTTCAGCATTGGCAAGCGGAGTCTATTTTTACAGGATGCAGTCTGGCATTTACAATGAAACCAAGAAACTTATATTGATAAGATGAAAGGGCAACTGCAGTTAACAAGGCAAAAAACGTAAAATGAAAAAATATTCCGTTCACGATAAATATGTTTATAAAAGTTCACTCCATATTTTCGTTTTTTGCCAAAACGTTATATGCAATGCCGCCAAACAGATTTAAGAACACAACAATCGGAAAGGAAACTAAAATGAAAGTGAACAACATCAACGGAACCAGCAGTAATGTTTGCACATGCGGTAGTTGGCTCGACCATTGGAAAAATTTCAGTGGTCAATCGCTCCCTTCATATTGTCCTGAGACGAAATGTCTACAAAAACCAGAAGTTGGCGCACACGTTCAGAAGGACAGTTCAACCGACAGTAGTTGGTACATAATCCCGCTTTGCAAAACGCACAACGCCGAAAAAGGGAAGTCCCTTACAGTCAGCGACTCAATCGCTTTCGTTTCAGCTAACGTCAGTAAGACTTGCGGCAAGTGACAGGCATAATCCTGTTAAATTTCTTATATTAGTGCTATGAAAAAAGCCAAAGAGATTTTAGACAAACACATAGCCAAACAAAGGGCAGTAATGTATAAGCCCATTCAGATCGCCGAGATTCTCTACAAGTGCAGAATAGGCGAGTTAACTGCTAACGATATTGCTGATAACATTGAGAAGTACCGAAACACGTCCAAACGTTGGCGAGACGAGATAACTCTCCAGCTAATAAACCAAAGAAGCACCTCCTCTCAAAAATTCCAAGATAACATTTTCGAAGCCAATGCTATGCCTCCATCTATTATCGCACAACTTGCAAAACACAACAACTCGAGCGGAGGCGTGGTCGAACGTTATATCTACCAACAATTCTGGCATCGTCAAGAAGCAATTCGTACTCTCTGGGACTTCATTCTCGAAAAAGACACCCAAACTTTCAAGCTCGATGAATTTCTTGACTTGTTTCGCAGAGACAAGAGGATGAAACGCAGCATCGACAAGGCGTATGAAATTGTTGTCTATGCTCTATTTAACTCGCTTGTTCGAGAACTTAAAATCACGATCACCATCGAAGCGGATAAATCTCAAACGGCATTGCTCAATGAGTTCGACGACTTCGCAAAGCTCGTGTTAGGAATCGATTCTAAACACCCAAGTCTTTCAATGCCTGCAAGATTATATCGAGCAGGCGTTTCCAATGCTGCCGATAAGGGCTTAGATATGTGGGCAAATTTTGGTTTAGCAATTCAGGTGAAGCACTTGACCCTCACTGAAGAACTTGCTGAGGATATTGTCGAGGAAACCACAGCTGACAGAGTTCTTATCGTTTGCAAGGACTCTGAAAAAGAGACAATCGAGAAGGTCTACAAACAACTCGGGATCAGTTCCAGAGTGCAAGGCATAGTTACTCAATCGCATCTCATAGTTTGGTACGAGAATGCTCTTCGTGGCAAATTCGCTCGTAGGCTCGGACCAACTTTAGTTGAAAGCCTCAAGCACGAATTTCAGGTCGAATTTCCTTATAGCACAACCTTCGATCAATTTTTCAAGAAGCGAGGTTACGGTAAAATTAAAAAAAGCAATTCTATTTTTTGGGCGGAGGCAAATTAATGAACGGGGATAAATTCAAATTCATTGACCTTTTTGCTGGTATTGGCGGAATGAGACTTGCTTTTGAGCGCATCGGGGGCACTTGCGTTTTTTCTTCCGAATGGGACGAATCTGCTCAGAAGACATACGAGGCAAACTTTGGAGAAAAACCCGCTGGCGACATTACAAAAATTCCGAACGATGCAATTCCCAAGCACGATGTTTTGCTTGCCGGCTTTCCCTGTCAGCCTTTTAGCATCATCGGAAACAAAAAAGGATTTGCAGACACGAGAGGCACTTTGTTCTTCGAGATCGAGAGGATTCTTTCTTATCATCGCCCTCATTGCTTTCTTCTTGAAAATGTCAAACAGCTCGTAAGCCACGATAACGGCAGAACGCTCAAAGTCATCCTCGAACATCTTAGGAATCTCGGCTATTACATTAATTGGAAAGTGATCAATTCTCTTGATTTCGGTATACCACAAAAGAGAGAGCGAGTTTTCATTGCGGGTTTTGCCAAGAACTACCATTTCAGTTTTCCTCTCAGAGTAAATCACTCCCTAACCTTAAAGGACATTCTCGAAAAAGACGACACGGTTGACCAAAAGCATTTCGCTTCCAAAAAGATAATTGAGCAAAGACTAAAGGAAGTCAAGGGCAAACGAATTTTCTATCCCTCCATTTGGCACGAAAACAAAGGCGGAAACATCGGAATTCACCCTTTTTCCTGTGCGCTGCGTGCTGGCGCATCATACAATTATCTCTTAGTAAATGGTGTGCGAAGGCTAACGTCACGAGAGAACCTCAGACTTCAAGGTTTTCCAGACTCGTTCAAGATTGTTGTCCCTGATGGCGAAGTGAGAAAGCAAGCAGGCAATGGCGTTACAGTCCCCGTTGTCGAAGCCGTCGCACGACAAATGATGAAGGCGATAAAATCGAACCATATTGCTTCACAACAGGATGATCTTTTTCCTCAGATAATTTATGGACAAAATAAGTCCAGCGGCTCGCTCGGACATAATGCGAAAGATAAAAGCGAAAGGTACATCGCTCGAAAAAGAAATTCAAAAGTCGCTAAGGCGTCGTAGAATCTATTTCGCTTCCAACGTATCCACCATCTTTGGCAAACCCGACCTAGCCTTCCGCCGCAAACGAGTTGTTGTGTTTCTGGATTCCTGTTTCTGGCACGGTTGTTCAAAACATTGCCGGCTTCCAAGCACTAGAAAGAAATACTGGACAAACAAGATTCTCAGAAATCGTCAACGAGATAAGCGAGTAAACTCTGTTCTTCGAAAGCAAGGTTGGCAAGTGCTTCGCTTTTGGGAACACTCTCTGTCGAATGATTTGGAATCTTGCGTAAGCAGAATTATTTCATCCTGAGATGTTTGGCGGCACTGCATATAACAGCAGTAACACCGACACTCATTTTGTTGATATGAATTATTGTATTCGTTCCATTTCGCACGGCACAGAAAATTTGTCGTTTGATAGTGCCGTGCTCAACGGCGGTGTTACTGCAGACGTTAGCCGCAACACGGCTCAAGGAGAATAAAATGGCAAATCATCGAATAACTATTACTGTAAACGGTAAGCAAGTCAATACTTTAGAAGACATTCTTCCAACACAAGCTGGTCTGCGAATACTTTTTATCGCTAAAACTCCTGCTCCGGTTAGTGTGGATGCCGGTCATTATTTTCAAGGAACTCAAGGAACTATGTTCTGGAACAGACTTGCTGACTATGGTGTGTTAAATGTTCCTTATGGTGAATACCAAGACGATCATCTGCTTACCAACGATTACGG
>JASEHD010000036.1:15553-24804 GCA_030019075.1 Bacteroidota bacterium | reverse complement strand
CTAATCCCCATCAAACCAAAAATTACTCCATCTACAACACAAGGCAAAATGATGGTGGAATTAGCATCGACCTTAGATCAATATAACAATGGATACTTGATTCCGGAATGCATACCAGTAATTCCTTTTACTAAAAATATCTACGATCAAGGAGTACCATCAGGTTATAATCTTGAAGCTAACTACCCGAATCCATTTAACCCAACAACTACCATTAGCTACTCACTGCCGACAATGTCTACTGTTAAATTAACAGTTTATGATTTCTTAGGCCGTGAGATAGCAGTACTTGTGGATGGAGTTGAAGATGCTGGATATAAATCGGTTGAGTGGAATGCTGTGAATACGCTTGGCTCTCAATTAGCAAGTGGAACATACTTCTATCGTCTCGAAGCGACAGACATAAACGACTTCTTTAATCATTTCAAAGAGGTTCGTAAAATGTTCCTCGTTAAATAACGAGTCGATTTATTCCAACCAATACATGCAAAGACCGACTATCTTTTGATGGTCGGTCTTTTATTTTATAAAAATTTATTTTCAATCTAAATTTCGGTTATCTTCATATCAACAAATCCATATAACTCAGTGATGTTACTCATTTTTTAATCTGGTCAGAGTATTCTCATCCTGCCAATAAAATAACCGTTCTCAAACGCTTCCCACATTTGTTCTGCGAAAAACCGAGCTTCGGATATTGTTGCATATCGACCTAAGGCGACACTAAAATAATTGTTTGATTCAACAACTGCAGCAACAAAGCCGGCTTCTTTCCAGCGTGAGACTTCTTCAGCAGCAGGTGGTTCGTTTTTATATGCGGCGATATAGACGCAATATGCGCGGGGAATCAGTCTATCTTCTTCTGCTTTACTAATAGGCGCTCCGACTTCGATGGCTTTTTCAGGCGGTGTGGAAATTACGATAATTGAGGTATCAAGAGTAGGTTGTTGTACCATTTCTTTTGCCTGCTGTATCGTTTCTGGCTGCCTCAGCGAAAAGATATAGACTAAAAATATTATGGAGGAAACTACAATAATAATAGACAAGCCGATGAAGAAGTATTTAAGAAGTGAGATATCCCTTTTGGGTTTCTTAGAAAAAGGCTCGAGCTTCGATTTTTCTTCAGGCACTAGGGGTGTATTTTTTTGAATATTTAATGGCATTATGTTATAATGTACAATTTCAAGTCGTAGGTATCAATAGACAAAAGTATTTTCGGAAACATAAATGAGTAAAATGTTCCAATGATGGTACCAGAATACCATTATTTTTTAAAATGAGAGCGGAGGAGTGTAAGTATTTCGGTATAATGAAGATTGACGATTTCACGCATTAATCGCTTGGTTATGAAAAGAAGATTATACCCAAAAATATAGATAATTATTAAATGCAGGGCAGTAACAGCTACTATTGATATTAAGAAAGCTTGTGAATAAATTGTGGGGAGATGTAGGTATTTTGAAAAAGATGTCAATGTTAAAAGAATGAATACGAACAATCCATAGATAGCGATCCAGTACCATATCCATGAGCGAAATATCCCGCGTTTTAAGAGACGTTCAAATATTGATTGGTTTTCTGCCAGGTGTGAAAATATTGTTTCTGCGATGGCGGTTTGTTCATAACGTACAAGTGACTCAACAGCGCTGCGTTCGTGTGGTTCGAGGAGAACGAGCAGCTCACGTAAAATAATCTCATTCGATTTATGTAGAAAGCCGAAGAACTTTTTATCAAGCCAAATGTGAAGTTCTCCTAACCGGTGAATCTTGTTGATCCCATGAAGGAAAAAATAGATTAGATTGAAGCTTATGAGCGTCAAAAGCAGGGATTCGCATAGTTTGATATTCATCAGAAAGTTGAATGTAGAATCTATCCCCACAATTGTTACTCCTAATCCGTAAATCAAAAGAATTAAATATGCCATGAGACCCGATTTTGTGAGTTTTTCTAAGTCCTTGAAATATGTGAAATGGATTTCTGCTTTTGGCATATTCTTGTATTAATTGACCAATATCAAATATCTGACATCTGATATCTAACATCCGATAACTTCCAACAACCTAACTCAAATCTCCTTTAACAGGTCTAACTACAATCTCATCAACTACAACGTCATCGGGCATTTGAAACACAGCGAGGACAGCTTCTGCGACGCTCTTCGCTTTCATCATCCGAGACGAATATTTCTCTCGTACCTTGGGATGCCAAATCTCAGTTGCGGTTGCACCGGGAAGAACATTCACCACTTTCACACCGTGCATCTTCATTTCTTCGCGCAGAACTTTACCACATCCGAATAATCCTGCTTTCGACGCGGTGTATGCTGAAGAGTCATCATAGGTTTTCACAGCAACCATCGAGACAATATTGAAAATCCATCCCTTCTTCCTTTTTACCATCGATGGAAGAACAGCTTTTGTACACGCAATGTGTCCAAGGAGATTTGTTGAGATTATTTTATTAAAATCTTTCAGCGGTGTTTCTAAAAATGATTTGAATGAAGAAATGCCGGCGTTATTTATTAGTACATCTACTTCCCCGATGCTCTTCTGAATTTGTCGATGAACAGCTTGAATTGCATTTGGCTGTGTGATATCCAATGAAAATGCGGCTGCCTTGCCGCCGTACTTGATGATTTCTTTAACTACCGATTGAAGTGTTTTTTTATTTCTCCCCGATAAACATACAATGCAGCCAAGCTGAGCAAATTGTTTTGCAATCTCTCTTCCGATTCCGCGTGAAGCACCAGTTACCCACACGATAGGGCGGTGGAAGGTTATATCCTGCTTTTTCTTTGCCATGTTATGCTAATTTACTGCTGATGAGTTTGAGGAATTCATTACGTGTCCGTTCATCTTCGCGGAACGAACCGAGCATGGCACTTGTTGTAGCAACCGAGTTTTGCTTTTCAACCCCACGCATCATCATGCACAAATGTCGTGCTTCGATAACAACAGCAACTCCGTCTGGCTCAAGAGTTTTAAAAAGTGTATCTGCAATTTGCTGAGTCATTCGTTCCTGCACTTGAAGCCGCCGACTGAAAACTTCAACCAATCGAGGAAGTTTACTTAGTCCAAGAATCTTTCCATTCGGAATATATGCTACGTGTGCTTTCCCGTAAAACGGAAGCATGTGATGTTCGCAAAGACTGAAGAAATCGATATCCTTGACGATCACCATCTCATCGTATTTTTCTTTGAACACTGCCCCGTTGAGAACTTTCTTGACATCGTGTTTATATCCACTGGTCAGGAATTCCCAAGCTTTAGCAACGCGGTGAGGTGTGAGAGCTAAACCCTCACGTTTTGGGTCTTCACCAATTAGCGTAAGGATGGTTTTGACTGCTTCCTCAAGTTTCTGATTGCTTTTTGGTTTTTCAGCCATTATTCTCCTCGATATTCTGAATAGTTATTGGGAGTTTCAAATACCTTTATGGAATAGAGCTTACCTGCCGAAATCTTTGGAGCTAAAATCTTCCAGAATACAACACAAAGGTTTTCCGCAGTTGGCAGGATTCCGTTGAGGAAATTGACATCAATATTGAGATGTTTGTGATCGACTTTGTCAAGAATTTCTTTTTCAATAATTTCGGAAAGCTTCTTGAGGTCGAGGATCATTCCCGTGTCTTTATCAGGTTCTCCAACAACTGTTACTTCGATGTCATAATTGTGCCCATGCCCGTGAGGATATGCACATTTTCCATAAATCTCGAAGTTCTCCTTTTCGGAAAACTTAGGATTAAATAACTGATGTGAGGCAGAAAAACTTTCTCGTCTTGTCAGATAAATCATATATTTATACTTCTTCTACATTTGGATTTATAAATTTCAATATTTCCCAGATATGTTTATCAACAATTACACGTGGGAATATCTGAGCGATCTTTCCTTCTTCATCTATAATGAATGTTGTGCGTTCGATACCCATGAACGATTTTCCCATGAACCACTTCTTCTTCCAGGCGCCGTAAGTTTTTATGACCTCTTTGCTCTCATCGCTTAATAGGGGGAAAGGCAGTTTATATTTTTCTGAAAATTTATGGTGTGATTCGATTGTATCGGCGCTGATACCAACAACGGCAGCACCTCTTCGTTCCAGCCGAACAAAATAATCACGAAAAGTGCATGCTTCTTTCGTACAACCGGGTGTGTCATCTTTAGGATAAAAATAAACAATAACTTTCTTCCCTTTGAAATCACTCAGTGAGAGAGTCTTTCCCTCAGCGTCGGGAAGTGAAAATATCGGCGCTGGATCACCTACTTTGAGTTTTTTCATATTTAACTATCCCAAATGAAAATACATTATTAAAATGTCGTTAATACTTTGTTAATCTCTTCATAGGGTGGCTCGACACCGGGATTATCTGTTACCCAGGGATACTTCACGATTCCATCTTTATCCAGTACAAACACCGCTCGCTTTGCCGCACTGTATCCTATAATATCAGCGAAGTTTTCATAAACACCGCCATATTTTTTACTCACTTCGCGCGTGTAATCACTCAGAAGAGGAAATGTCAATTTATTAACATCGGAGAAAGCTTTATTTGCGAACGGGGAATCCACACTGATGCCAACGATTTGCGCATTCATATTGTTAAAGTTCGCCATTGCATCTCTGAATGCACATAATTCTTTTGTGCAAGCGCCTGTGAATGCACCGGGATAAAATGCCAGTACAGTTTTCTTGCTTAAAAATTCAGCAAGCGTGCGTTCTTTCCGATCTGTGTCATATAATTTAAAATCTGGTGCTTTTGTTCCGATAGTGAGTGCCATAGCTTTTTCCTTTTAATGTAAGTGATATTTGGATGTTTCGATAAATAAAATATATAATCGTTAAGTGAAAAGCAAAATTTAAAAAATTTCGATGTTATCTTTTGACTTTTGATTTGAACACACTCTTAAACTTCTCTAATTTCGGTCGAATCACAAATGTGCAGTATGGTTTTGTTGGATTATTTTCATAGTAAGCCTGATGGTAATCTTCAGCTTTATAAAATTCTTTGAACTGTTGTATTTCCGTCACAATCGGTTTCCCGAATGCGGATGAAGCATCGAGTTTTTTCTTATACATTTCTGCTTCAGTCTTCTGTTCATTATTGTGATAAAATATTACATCCTATATTATGTTCTGATATCGGTACCATGTTGATTAGGGATTGTCGGGCCATGGCATAACCAAAATGCTTCGAGCAATTTTTCATAGGTGATTTTTTTGATATCGAAAATAATTTGGCATACTTCGGCATGCCCTGTTCCTCCGCTGCATACATCTTCATACGTTGGATTCTTAAACTCACCACCAGCATAACCCGAGGTTACAGATATCACTCCATCAAGTTGTTGGAAGATTGCCTCTACGCACCAGAAGCAGCCAGCTCCGAACGTCGCTGTATCAAATTTCGTATCACTTATTGCCATATCGGTCTTCTGTTCTATTGAGTTATGGTTTTGATTTTGTGAAGTACACGATGAGAAAAAAAATATTAATACGAATAAATAGTTGTTGCGTATATTGCTTATCGTAGAATATCAAAGGATACTTATCCTTAAACACTTCTGAATACTTATAAGTTTCCAACAGAGAAGAAAATGTTTAGATATGGTGATGTGTGGAAGCTTAGAGTTTGATGCTAATAGAGATACCATCCCTAAGAGGAACTATAGTTGTAAAAAATTCCTTCGATGAATATATGAGACGATTATATGTGAGGATACCGGCAGTGTCTCTATCGGGTTTGTTTTGAATAACTTTACCATCCCACAATACATTATCGCTGATAAGCAAGCCACCCTTGCGTAAGCGAGGCACTACTTTCCGGAACGCTTTTGGATATTGATGTTTATCGATATCGTTGAAGATGATATCGAATTGACCATCGATCTCATCAATAAGTTTCAATGCATCACCCGTGAAGCAGGTTATTTTATTTGTAATTTTTGTGCGATGGAAATATTCTTTTGCATGGGCAATGTTGTCGGGATCGCATTCCGTGCAGAAGACCTGCCCATCTTTCCCGACTGCTTTTGCGAACCAGTACGCTGAGTAACCGAAACCTGATCCCAACTCAAGCACACGCTGGGCTTGGATTGCTTTTGTTAAGAGGAAGAGCAACCGACCGACCAAAGGACCGATGATGGGGAAATTGCGGGCGAGTGCATATTCCTCCATATCCTCCAACACGTCGTCACGCTCGGGTGTAACATTTAAAAGATAGTCAACAATATTTGCATTGACGATATCCATGACAAAATAAATATAGAAAGTATTAAGGAAAAATCAAAAGGACAATTGAAATTGAGGGGAATGTTGTAGTGATGGAGTATTGGAGTTGTTGAGTACAAAGTAGATGAGTAGATGAGTATGATATGCTACTCACCTCCCAGTTTTGACGATACGTGAAGGTACCGAAGGTATTCCTTCGGAATGAGTCGCACCTCTTTTTAATGGCTATCTGGTGATTCTGTAACTGATGAGATTGTTGTGAGACCTGTGTTGGGAGATATGAGCTGAGAGGGAAGGTTGGGTTGACTAATCAGATTAGATCTATTGATTAGGTAGGTAAAAATTATTTCCGATTACGCCAATAAAACGGACGTCGTTTTTGATTTGCAATTGCCAATATATAAATTGAGTTATCTATGATTGAGTACATTATGCTGTATGGAAAACGCCGTAATAATTTTCGATGAACAACTTTTAAGATTCGCGGTGATGCGTCTGGATTTTGTTGGATTGCTCTGGTCGCCTGTTTAACTTCGGAGAGAAAAGCCAATCCGAGACCTGACACTTGGGATTCATAATACTCCACTGCTTCATATAACTCTAACTCTGCCATTTCGTGGAATAAAACAGCTTTAATCATTTCAATCGCGTCCGTGCATTTTTGAAGACTAATTCTGACGATCTGGATTTCGCTTTACCACTCAATAGTTCATTGTGCCGACGCATTGCTTCTTCAGCCCACAGTTTTTCATTTTCAACTTCGGTAAGTTCGTCAAGACTCGACAGAAGTTTGCTTGCAAGCTTCGCGCGAGTATTAGCATCTAATTTTAACACCTGTTTTTCTATCTGTTGAACTGTCATATTATTTTTCCTTTATCTCCTTTCATTTAAAACATAATCAAACTTTCTGATTTCCACAACTCTTTCTGTGCATACGACATCAGAACCACACGTGTTCGCGATACGCCCTATATGCGTCGCCGAATTTTTCTCAAAGGACACGGCTGTGCAATATGCTCAGTAGCTCGGAAGCTTGTCCCGCCTTTGGCGGGATATTTTATGCTTCGGAACTCTACACCGTATCGGGTTCGCAAAGTACAGCCGCAATATATACAACAACAGACAACAACACTCAAAGTAAAGCGTCTCTATCGTCAACACAAGCCCGAGTCAGTCCGCCAGAGGCGGATTTTCGCGCAGTAATCGATCCGACCTCATCGTAGGTGGGTCAGGTTGAAACGTTTATTATTTGCCTCGGGCTGACTGTATTAAGTACAATAGCAGTCCAGATTAATATTGGACAAGCTGAATAGATTGTTAGTCGATTCGCGGATAAGCGAATCAGGCACCATGCAACGTGCAGTCGGTTGCAGAGAGATGACCAATTTGAGAAAGAACGAATTTACCGGCGTCTTTCATTTATCGGGCGGCGTCAACAATGTATACTTGATTCCAGCAAGTGGAACGGGATAAAAATATTTTACTTGACTTTTGCCTTTTCATAGACTGCAAAAACATGCATTGCCGTTGGGAACCACTTATCAACTTGTCATGCAGAATGACACATGAGAGCAACGGCATTGAGCAAATCGAGACTCGATGTCGAAGAATCGCTCAGGAAACTTTGTTGGAGCGTCATGTTTTTGCTTGATAGCCGCCGTTGGTTTGTGTTCATATCGACTGCGACCGGTTGATGGAAAACCAATCTATCTTTCGTGTGAGATACATAACGATGAAGAGAACCACGAACAGACCGACACTTCCCAGGAGAAGCGCATAATCTTGAAGTTGCAGCGTAACGAACAAGAAACTGTAGAGTGCTGCAAGGACGAGGAAGATAACCAACGTAATTTTCCTGTTAGCTGACATCCAAAAGGTATACACTGTTATCAAGAACACAATGCAAATACTTCCGATTAGAAAGGCGAGATTGAATCCGATATGCTCCGATAGAGAAAGAAGCAAAACATAAAAAAGAATCAGAGCAAACCCTACCAGCGTATATTGGATTGGGTGAAAAGCGGTCTTGGCGATTATCTCCGAAAGAAAGAATGACACGAATGTTAATGCGATGAATAGCAGAGCATATTTGACAGAACGTTCGGTTTTTTGGTATTGATCAACAGGAAGATAAAGGCTTGTACCGAAGGACGACTCGACAACTTTGTATCGATTTCCAATCCAAGCTTGGGGGAAATTCCTATTCAAGTTGAGGATTTTCCATTCTGCATGGAAGTCGTCATCGGTGATATTACGGGTGTGAGGCAGGAAGCTGCCGATGAAACTTGGATTGCCCCAAGGTGAGTCGAGAATTACTTCAGTTACTTCGCCCATTGGAACAAAACGAATCTCTGAAGAGCCGTTGAGGGACAGCGGAAAAGAGAATGCATACAATCCTTGTGTCTTTTCTATGCGGGGTTTGAATGTAACACCAGCAACAAGTATGTCGTCAGACAGCACTCCCGGTTCTGAAGGATATCGTACAGCATTCCACTGGAGATTGATTGTGTCACGGACACCCTTGAGGTCGGTGATTCCAAACGTGATGAAAACATCGTCCCAAAGAACATTCTCAGGATCGATGCGAAGCTTATTCAAGTCTAACGATGAGAATTGTCCATCGATAACAAACTGAGAACTGTAGAGAGCGACTTCATAGATGCCCCGATATCGAATCTCAGGTTTCAGTGAGCCCTTAATCAGCACGGTGTTGGGGAGGAAATGAGCATAGCGAATTGCAAACGATACGATTCCTTTTTCATCTTTTGAGAATTCCTTGAATGGTATGGAGAGTATTGGTCCAATGAGGGTTTGAGCACCTCCCCAACTTTGGCTTACCTCTAAGGTTGCCGAATCCCGTCTGGAACTTCGCTCGGAGATAAGCGATTCAACGAAGATTGTTGGTATGAGCAATAACAACGTTAATGCCGCAACGAGAAACATTCGAAAGATGACAGAAGATTTAAGTTTGGATTCGTTCATAGTATTATCCTTAAGTGTGATGTGTTCTTTTTAGAGTCCTTACA
>JASEHD010000036.1:8546-15543 GCA_030019075.1 Bacteroidota bacterium | reverse complement strand
TAATAAACCAATCAAACTTTAAATCGGTTTGGGCTGGTTCATCAAGAACAGAGGCAACAATTTCAGTTATAATTCTTTGTTGATCTCCTACGGGCATTAGTTTTCCTTTCTACTGTGTGCGCGCTGACAGCTAACGTGTGCAGGCATTACGCCGTGCCGTTTGCTGCTATGATAGACAAATTCTCTTTGCAGCAAACGGCATGGAGGGAACTCAACAGTTTCGTTTCCAAAAATGTGAGCGCCGTAAATCCGCTTGTTAGTTGCAGTTGCCCATTCATCTCAGTAGTAGAAGTTTCTTAGTCTGGGTGAACAAGCCTGATTGCATGCGATAGAAGTAAATTCCACTAGGAAGACCAGTTGCATTCCATTCAACCGAGTGGTCACCTGAAGGCAAAGTTTCCGATACGATGGTTTGAACTTCCATTCCAAAGAGATTGAATATCGTTATTGTAACATGCGATTGCTGCGCCAGAGAGAAAACGATCCTGGTTGTTGGATTGAATGGGTTTGGATAATTCTGTGAGA
Source organism: Bacteroidota bacterium (assembly GCA_030019075.1). Classification (GTDB taxonomy): domain Bacteria; phylum Bacteroidota; class Ignavibacteria; order UBA10030; family SZUA-254; genus JASEHD01. The sequence continues at coordinate 15,018 of JASEHD010000036.1, read as the reverse complement.
GCGTATACTTGTTGACTCTCGCAGTGCCGAATTGCTCTATGGCAGTTATCCCACCATTCGTAGTATGCAGCATCACAGCTGAGGAAGAGAATCCGCCCCTGCCGCAAAGGTAACCGATGAGTGGAGAGAGAAGTTTTCCTCCAATGAGAAGTGAGTACCCAGGAACAGTGTAGATGATTCCCTCAGTCCATGTCAAACCCCCGTTCGTTGTTCGAGCAACAAAAAGAGTAGGGGAATCTATTCTTTCGCCATAGACGATACCAACCTCAGTTCCATTCACGAAGCGTACACCTTCAAGCAGAACGGAATCGGGTGCATAGGTCAAGGGTGACCACGTCATACCAGCATCAGTAGTCTTGAAAACTGCTCCACGTAACGGAAGTGGAGCGTAAACACCAACAGCGAAGCCAGTTGAAGAATTAGAGAAACAAACGTCAGTGAAGTTATCCACTGTGGGAAAGTTAGATATATACCAGGTATCACCAGCATTACTCGTTCGGAGGATTACTCCGCTGATCATCTGGTTCCGAAATTGATAACCGACTGCAACGCCAGTAGTTGAGTCTATGAAGGAGATGTTTCGCAAGGATGGAATCGAATCTGGCGTCATAAGTTGGATCCAACTATTTCCTGCGTCGGTCGTTTTGAGAATGCGAGCTATTCCAAAATGAGGGTGAGCGTCGACAGTCACATAGCCTGTCGACGGGCTTGTGAACGATGCACCAATCATGTAGGAGATGCTATCAGAGAACTGTCCTCTGGTATGCCATGTCATTCCAGCGTCGGTTGAAACAAGGAATAGACCTCGATAACCTCCACCTTCGCTCAATCCGATGCGAGCAAGGTATTGCTGAACCCCCAACGCCTTGGGGGCAGACGACGGTGCATCGAAATCTAGAATCTGAGAATGCTCGCGATGTCGAGTAGAGAAATTGTACGCACCGGCGATATATGCCGTTTGGGGTGCAACAAACGAAAGCGTAACTAGCGAACGTGCAGAGTCAGGTACTTGGGAAAGTGTCCACACTTGTCCGCCGTCCGTGGTGTAGATTGCTCTTCCAGAGAAGTCGAACGAGAGCGCCCATCCCGCTGCTGCGCCCACGTTGGTGTTAGAAAAATCGGTAGTGAGAAGGAGATGCACATCGGATGGAACTGGTTGCTGAATCCATTGGGTGTACGAGGGATTGCTATTAGTGGCGAGCACCATCGTTATTATTAAAGCTCGATGTAATTGCTTCATGAGAATCTCTCTTTCAAGATGGGCAATTGCAGTTAACTAATGTATAATGGCATTGCGTATATCCACCCAAAAATGGTATAATATACGCAATGCGTTTATTTCGTTTTTGGCTGATGCATCGCTGCATCCAGTGGATTAATAATTCTTTCATTATCGCCTACATTAATTTCGTATAGTATAATAAAAATTCGTGACTATGTCAAACACAATCTCCCTTAGATACTATCCTGATTTCTCCAGACAAGTTTATCCCAGATTCCCCGTCATGCTGTCCCGCTTGAAAAGCGGGATTGGTCAGCATCTGAACTCTGCTTCCTTAGAATGGATTCCGACCATACCCTTCGACTGCGCTCAGGGTGTCGGAATGACGGAAACTCTGAAAAAGGACACCTCCTTCCGTCATCCCCAATTGCAATTCTCTCAAAATTTTACAATCTTTATCAATTAAAAAGTCAAAATTAAAAAGTAAAAATTAAATAAATTCAAATTACAAAGAACGAAGTACTAAGAACCAACAAAAAAACTATTATGAATCGCACCGAAGCACTCGCACTTTTAAAAGAGTACACAAAAAACGATGCACTTCTCAAGCACATGTACGCCGTTGAAGGGGCAATGCGTGCATATGCTATAAAGTATAACGAGGATGAGGAGAAGTGGGCTGTTGTTGGCTTGCTGCACGACTTCGATTACGAAATGTATCCAACCGCTCCCGATCATCCGATGAAGGGTTCGGAGATTTTAAAAGAGAGAGGTTATCCTGAAGATGTGCGTCGTGCGATATTAGGACACGCGACGTATTCGGGTGTTTCCCGCGATACACTAATGGCAAAAGTCCTTTACGCTTGCGACGAGTTATGCGGCTTCATCAGCGCGGTTGCAGTTATCCGTCCGAATAAAATTGCCGATCTTGAAGTTTCTTCTGTCAAGAAAAAATTGAAGGACAAGCGATTCGCTGCTAATGTGAATCGGGAAGATATTACCAAAGGATGTGAAGAGTTGAATGTTCCGATGGATGAACACATCCAATTTGTCATTGATGCGATGAGAGCGATATCGGGTGAGCTTGGATTGTAAAGCTGAATTGTTCTCGACTATTAATAATTATTCACCCACGATGGGAATGTCCTCAAGGTCCAACGTCTTGCTGAACTTGTTTCAGCATCTACACAACGCAAACAGGTTTGCAAGGTTTAGATTCCGAACCAAGTTCGGAAAGACGGGTTCACTTATCGTTTAAATAACCCAATCGAGTAGTGAGGGTGCGGATCGGACTTTAGAAAAAATCTACCGTAAATCCCAATCCAACAGTTTGAAGTCGCTTATCATAATACTCACCAAACATGTGATTGCCTGAATAATAAGCAAAGTAAATACACGGACCTTTCGAGTACCATTTCCCAAACTTTAATCCCACCTGAATTTGATTGGAGCCGATATACTTTGGCATTCCATTGATCAATAAATTATAAGCGAGGTATATGTTTGTAGGATTGTTGAACACCGATTCAATAATATTATCGAAATAAATTTCCACTCCACCAAGATATTCGAAACGTTTCAGAACGGCAGGGCGAACCAGTGTTGCATAAGAGATACCGCCATAATATCGAAGATTACCGAATGGTTTGGTCACCACATGGGCTAAAACTAATTCACCAAAATCTTTTGTGAAGGGGATTGGCTCTCGATTATCGAGCCATGTATTCGTGTTCAGATTATAATGTCCATCCACAAGGTGGGCACTGTGGTGAAGGATGCGAAGCCGAGCTTGGATTTTATTCCGCTCTGTTTGCTTGCTGAACGAAAGATTCCCACCAAAGAAACCATCAATTGCATCGATTTGTAAACGTAAGCCCTCAGCTCCCGTACTCAGCGCATAAGCAAAGAAATCTATACCGGCTGTGAAGCGGGTTTGCAAACCCGGGATCTCTAACATTATAAGATTGATTGTATTACCAATATCTATCCGCATGTTTGAGTTATCAAGGAATTTGAAAATACCTATCCGCGGCTCTGTGATATTTGATCTTAATGGAGGGAAATTGATTCCTTCGGGTAAAAATATAATTTGAGCCGATTGTTGCCCATCCAGTTTATTCATTAACGTTAGAGTTATCGATAGACACAGAATCAGTTTTGTGTATGCTTTCATAATAGTTATATTAATAAATTATTCGTCAAGATAATGATTTTTAGTGATTTAATAAATATGCTTGACAGTAGTAATAATTTTTCCTAAATTTTGGAAGTCTGTTTTAATCTAAATAGAAAGAAAGGAAGCTAAATTATGTATCGATTTCAATCTATCTTATTCAGTTTGTTGTTTTTATCAGTGATTTCACTTATCGCCCAACAGGATGAAGAAGACCCGCTTCCACCAAAACGAACCTCTCAAGCAAAGATCGGTGGCGCTGGTGGATTTACACAAAATTTGCTTTTTCTTAATCTCGATCCAATAAACGAGATATTGAGAAACTCGAATGCCGCACCATTTAAGAAAAATCCTATATTTCTATTGGGTGGTCAAGGGTATGGATACATCATGGTCATTCCAAATCTACGTATTGGCGGAGCGGGAGCGGGTGGCAGCATGGTGTCAGAACCATTAGTAACCAAGAGTGGTAATATTTATATTACAAGGGAGGTTGAATTCTCAGTTGGTTGTGGTGGAGTTACAATCGAATATGCAATACCAATTTTCCATCGCTTGGATATTTCAGCTGGAATTTTACTCGGTGGAGGTGGATTAACATTAAAAATAATGCGAGACGAAGGTAATCCAAAAATATGGAACCAAATATGGGATGATTTTGCAGATATATCAATTTCAAGAAATCAATATATCAGAACTTTATCAGGGTCTTTTTTTGTTTACCAACCAACACTTAACATCGAATATTCAATTCTTAGATGGCTTGGCGTACGGTTTGGTGTAAGTTATTCAGGTATGGCGATGGCAGATTGGAAACTCGATGATAAGCACAAGCTTATAGATGTTCCAGCTAATATCAACGGAAGCGGTTGGATGATTAATAGTGGAATTTTCTTGGGTACGTTTATTTACTAATACATATTTTATAAATCTAATCAAATATCTTTACTTTCAATCATTCATTTGATAATAAAAAGGACTTAATGGAACATCGGTACTAAGTTTTTCGTGTAACCAACAATTAATGAAATCTGTTGACTAAATGTTCCATCGAATTTATCTTTTTCTATTTAATGTAATATTTTGTACAGGGATTCTTACTTCTCAATCACTCGATTCCCTTAATAATAATTTATTCCATTATATCACATTCTTAATAACAAGCCCGAGTGATACATTATTCATATTACCTCATCAATTCGTTATTGTTGGAACTGAGAGAATAATGTTCGATACTCTGCGGCTGAATCAGAAACAAGATTATGAGATTGATGGTAGAAGAGGAAGAATTAAACTCCGCCGTTTACTAATCAATTCACTAAAAGTCGACTCAACAGAACACACATTGCATATTTGGTACAATTCATTCCCGTTTAATTTTCAGCAGCAATATCATCGCCGTGAAACTATCGTGGAGATTGATACGACTTCAAAAGAAGCGATAAAAGTTGCAAGACCTTTACATACTTTTTCATTTGGTGATGTGTTTGGATCGAATATCCAAAAGAACGGTACCATTGTGCGTGGGTTTAGCATGGGAACGAATCGGGATTTGTCCCTCAAGTCGGGATTCAGGCTGCAAATGTCCGGAGATTTAACCAATGATATTGGCATTAATGCGGCTCTCACTGATGAAAATTCACCTATTCAACCTGAAGGCACAACGCAGACCTTGCAGGAGCTCGATAAAGTCTACATCGAAATTTATGGGAAAAAGTTTAATACAACTCTTGGAGATTTCAATCTCAATCTGGCTGGTGATGAGTTCGGAAATTTAAATCGAAAACTTGCAGGTGTAAAAGGTGCCGTCAATTATGATGTTGGGATTATGAGCGGTGATGTGCTTGCTGTTGGAGCGGTAACGAGAGGGAAGTACATTTCCAACCAACTCGATGGCTTTGATGGAATCCAAGGTCCATACAGGTTAATGGGTGAGAATAATAATCGAGCGATCATCGTTGTTGCGGGAACTGAGCGGGTATATGTTAATGGCGAAAAAATGGTCAGAGGTGAAAATGGTGATTACGTGATTGATTATTCGACTGCTGAAGTTACATTCACAAATAACAAACTAATATCTCATGGTTCTCGTATCATTATCGACTTTGAATACAATGACCGGCAATTCAATAGAAGTTTTTATGGTATAAAAAATAGTTTCCGCTTTTTCAATGAACGATGGCATGTAAATACTGCATTTATGAAGGAGAGCGACGATGAAAAATCACCGGTAGATATTGCTCTAAGCGATGAAGATAAAAATATTCTCAGTGATGCCGGTGACGATATATTAAGGGCGGTTAAATCTGGAGTTGTAAATGTCGGAGTAGGAAACGGGCAATATAAAGATTCAGTAGTGATCATTCCTGAATTAAAAGATTCATTGATTACGATTTATCAATTTGCACCGGAAGATACGATAAATGCAGTATACTCCATATTTTTTACAAATGTTGGGATTGGGAAAGGGAGTTATAAGAAAATCTCTCCCGGTAATTATCAATTCGTTGGGATAGGGCAGGGTAGTTATAGTCCGATTAGATTTTTACCAATGCCACGCCGCCATTCGTTGGTAAATTTTGGTATTTCGGGTAATCCTACGTCGGATTTAAAAATTAATAGTGAATTTGCATCCAGTGATTATGACCCAAATAAACTGTCGTCATTAGAGAGTACTGAACATAAAGGCGCAGCAATGAAATTTGGGCTACGATACGCACCATCACGGATCAAAATAGGGGGTGTGAATGTCGGGGATCTCGATGCTGACTTGAAAGGAAGATTCATCGGAAAATATTTTTTTGCTATGGACCGCACTAACGAAGTTGAGTTCCATCGCAAATGGAATATTGAGGACTCGACTAAAGGGGATGAAGTTCTTGGTGAAGGTGTAATAAAGTATAATCCTATTACACCACTCACCGTTGGTGGCGGATTAGGTTGGATAAAAAGGAGTGAAACTTCATCGTCAAAGAGATACAATTTTCTGGCGCAGATTAGGGCTGAAGAATTCCGCACAATTGATTATGTGTGGGAGAAGATTAAAACTAATAAAGCGATGCTCAACGCAGACTGGA
>JASEHD010000036.1:0-8536 GCA_030019075.1 Bacteroidota bacterium | reverse complement strand
GCTATCGTGGAGATGCGAGATATAAAATTGGGATCATCACTCCATCGCTGCACTTGTCATATGAACGACTCACAAACAAGAAGGATGATTCGGATACACTCGAACATGGAAGTTATCGGTTACAGGAATTCACGCCAGGGATTTCCTTGTCGGGGTATAAGGATCTATCAGCAGATGTTCATATCGGCTGGCGTCACGATGATTCACTCTTAAATCATTCTCTACAACTCGCCTCAAAAACCTTTATACAAAATTATACCGTGCGATATTCGCGTTCCGATTTAGCTTCATCTCAGATTGGGCTAACGATTCGCAATCGGAAATTCACTGAGTCGTTCAGGGAGAAAAGAAATATTGATAATGAAACAATTTTGCTTCGGTGGCAAACAGAATTGAATCCGTGGATGAAAAGCATCAAGCTCGATTGGTTTTATGAAATTGCAACAGGTCAAACCACAAAATTGGATCGAATCTTTCAACGCGTTGCAAAGGGAACCGGCAATTATCGCTATGTTGGTGATTTGAACGGCAACCGTATTATGGATCCACCAGACTTTCAGCTAACACGCTTCGATGGAGACTACATTGCTCTAACATTTCCGACCGATGATTTAATTCCAATTATAGATCTTAAAGCAAGTTCAAGGATACGACTGAATCCAAAATATCTTTTGACCTCCCCCGGATTGTTAGAAAAAGCGATCTCAACACTATCTTCTGAAACTTACCTTAGGGTAGAGGAGAAAAGCAGTGAGGCGGATAGAAAACAGATATATCTTTTAAAATTCAATCGGTTTCTTAATGATCAGACAACACTTCTGGGAACAAATCTTATTATGCAAGATGTATATTTTTTAGAGGATGATCCAGAGTTCTCGATTCGTTATCGGTATACTCAACGAAAGAGTCTTGCTCAATACACGTTGTTGAACGAAAGAACATATTTGCATGAACATGCTGTTCGGGTACGCTGGCAATTTATCAAAGAAATTAGCAATCAGTCTGATTATATTAAAACGCATGATATTTTGACAGCAACAGAACGAAACAATCGTGAGCGGAATGTACGCTCAGAAAATATTGTTTCAGATTGGTCATATCGCCCCATTCAAAATATTGAATTAGGTTTCAAGTTCGGTGTTGGGCGATCTTCAAATAATAATTCAACGGTTGCGGATATTAATGAGCAATCCGTCAGGTTTGTTTATTCATTTGTTGAGCATGGGCAGGCATCTGCTGAAATAACACGTGAGGAGGTAAGTGTAAATCCTCCATCTTTTGTCGTCCCGTATCAATTAACGAATGGAAAAGCGAATGGCAAATCATGGCTGATATATCTTCGGTTTGAATATCGGTTATCCAGGTTCATGCATGTAAGTGTCAATTATGATGGCAGGAGTGAAGGCGCCTCTGAAACAATTCATTCGGGAAATGCAGAGGTTAGAGCGTTCTTTTAAAGAAAATCTTTCTTGTTGAAAATTATTTATGAGAAAATATTTTCCTTGTGCAAGCAAGTAATATGTTTTCACGATGTTTCACAAGAGAGGATGTCAGCGCCGATTATTGGCATGAAATATTTGATGGACATCTTCAAAAATATTTTTTAAAAAAAGCATTTTTATCTTGCATTTAATAATCTTTCTGATTATAATATTTCAACGTTATTATTTCTCGCATCGTGAAATACTCGCTGTGCTGCCTTAGAGTTAATTACAATTAATAATCAAGAGAGAGATTGTTAAATTAAATTAGAGAATCTCTTTATTACTATGGAGGGTTAACAACTTCCGATTAAAAAAATAAATGAGCCATAGGAAAATTTATGTACGATAGTGTTGCAACAATTGAAAGTTCAAAAGTTGCACTTGGATATAAAAAGAGATTAAGAATCGAAACGGATCGAGGTAGGGGAATTCGTGATTCAGCTCAGGTCTTGAACGGTAACGTTTATTGTACATCGTTTGATTCCCGGATCGGACGAATATACGTTGCCTCAACCGAAAAAGGTGTATGTAAAATTAGTTTACCGAATGAAAACCGAAAAGATTTCTTTGAGTGGTTAAAGAAACATTTTAATCCAGAAATGGTTAGTGATAATAGATCAAAAAACAGAGACGTTATCGATCAGTTATCACGATACTTTAACGGTCGGTTGGTAAAATTTACATGCCAGGTTGATCTACTCGGAACTCCTTTTCAGAATCGGGTGTGGAAAGAGCTAACAAAAATTCAATATGGGACAACTATTACCTATAAACATCTGGCAAAAAGAGTTCATGCACCTAAAGCATCCCAAGCTGTAGGAAGAGCGAATGGTATGAATCCATTGCCGATAATCATACCGTGCCATCGCGTTATCGGTTCAGATGGCTCGCTGGTCGGTTATGCGTATGGTGTAAAGACTAAAGAATTTCTACTTCGGCTCGAGGGTGCAATAATATTATAACCCCCGGGGGTCGTCTCATCTACATTTTTACCACTTCGATAATTAAAATTATTTTCAGTTAGATTGTTTTATTTTCATATCTAATTCTTGGAGGTTAATAAAATATTTTCTAATTTTCACATAACAAAAAATCCTCAATAGATGATAATACCCGAGCAAGTAAATAAAGAGCAGCTTGAAGCGATTAAAACAATACAGGGTCCTGTGATGGTAATAGCGGGACCGGGGAGTGGTAAAACGCGAGTATTAACTTATCGCATCGCTTACCTTATTAGTATTGGTGTTCCGGCTTATCAGATATTAGCGTTGACTTTTACAAACAAAGCTGCGAATGAAATGAAGGAACGCATCATCAATCTTGTTGGAGAGAAAAGTAAATCTCTATGGATGGGAACTTTTCATTCAATATTTGCTCGCTTATTAAGAAGAGAATCCGAGATATTGGGCTTTAATAAAAACTTTTCTATTTACGACAAACAAGACAGCTTGGGATTAATTAAGTCGGTGATGAATGACTTACATCTTTCCACCCAGCTTCATAGCCCTCAGTCGATTGTCTATCGAATCGGAATGCTGAAAAATCAATTCATTTTACCTGACGAACTTGGAACAAAAGATATTGATGGTGTCGATGAGAAAGTTGTTAGGGTTTATACAGAGTATATGAGGCGGTTGAAGCAAAATAATTCGTTGGATTTTGATGATCTATTAATAAAACCGATAGAGTTATTTTATCGACATAGTAAAATTCTCAGTTCATATCAGGATCGATTTCGATTCATTCTAATCGACGAATATCAAGATACTAATCGTGCTCAATATTTATTAATGAAACTTCTCGCATCAAAGTACAGCAACATTTGCGTTGTCGGTGATGATGCGCAGAGTATTTATGCATTTCGAGGTGCAGATATTCGGAATATACTTGATTTTCAGCGTGATTATCCGGAAGCGAAGGTTGTGCGGCTCGAGCAAAACTATCGCTCAACAAAAACAATTCTTAGTGCCGCCGATCAGGTCATCAAAAGGAATGACGATCAAATCCCCAAAAATTTATGGACGAATAACGACCATGGTGAAGTGATAACACTGCTTGAATGTGACAGTGACCGAGATGAAGCACAATCGATTGTAGATAATATATTCTTGATTAAAAATAGTCTTAACCTCCGTTTCCAGGATTTTGCAGCGATGTATCGGACAAACGCACAATCGCGATCTCTCGAAGACGCATTGCGTAAAAACAGCATTCCATACACAATCATTGGAGGTATAGAATTCTATCAACGAAAAGAAATCAAAGATGTTTTAGCATATTTTAAATTACTCGTCAATCCCGATGATGATGTAAGTTTTCTCCGCATAGTGAATTACCCTGTTCGTGGGCTTGGGGAAGTGGCGATCAGAAATATGCGAAAGTTTGCTGCTGAACAATCGTTACATTTAATCGAAGCTGCCCATCAGATAAAACAGCTTGAAGGGATATCAGAAAAAGCCAGGAATAGTTTGTATCGTTTTGCAATTTTTATTCGGAAGTATCAACAGCTTCAAGATGAAATGAAATTAGAGGAGTTTTCGCGTGCGTTTGTGGATGAAATTGGAATTCTTCAACATTTCAAGGATGAAGGAACCCCGGATGCCCTTTCAAGGAGGGAAAACGTTCAGGAATTATTATCTGCCATTTCTGAATATGCTTCTATTCATACGGATGCAAGATTACCGGATTTTCTGCAGGAAGTTTCTCTTGTAGCAGATATTGATAGTTGGGATGAAAGGGCAGATGCTGTTACGTTGTTGACGCTGCACAGCGCAAAAGGTTTGGAATTCCCGGTTGTCTTCATTACAGGTTTGGAAGATGGTTTGTTTCCGTATTATAACATGAATATAAACACGGATGAGATTGAAGAGGAACGTCGTCTTTTTTATGTAGGTATTACCCGTGCAATGAAGAAATTGTTTCTAAGTTATGCTCATATGCGATATCGATTCAGTGAACGTACATTCCAAACGCCATCTCGCTTTATAGATGATATTGATAGTTCGTTAATCAAAATTGTAAAACGTCATTCAGGGTTTAAAAAATATGAGCAAGGATTTTCTCCCCGACCTCACCCGAAACGAGAAAAGAAGAAGGGTATAGATACTGAGTCATCTTATGATTTTGATCAGGTACTTACAGATGAGGATGATTTTGATTTAGCGAAAGAACTCCATGCGGGAAGATTGGTACAGCATGAGACGTTCGGGAAAGGAAAGATAGTTCATATCATAGGGACGGGTGAATCAATGAAGGCTGTTGTGAATTTTAATTCATTTGGTATGAAGCACCTGTTGCTGAAGTATGCACGTTTGAAGATGTTATGAAGAGAGGCGGTTTACATTTTTACCATCGATTGTCGCGGGGCATTTCATATTATATCAAAGGTATATATAAAAAAGGAAGTGAAGAAAATATATTTTTCCTTTCTGCGGGAATTGCATTTAACGGGATCATCTGTCTTCTTCCATTATTACTGTTGTTAACTTCGATTGTCGGAGTGTTTTTACATTCCTCAACACTTTCACTTCAAAAAATCGATGACGTATTGAATGCTGCATTCCCCTCCCAGCCATATGCACAACAAATAAAATCTGTTCTGAAAGGAATCATTCAGGATATCATAAGATATCGCTCCACCATTGGTCTTTATGGTATTGTTATTCTTTTATGGACTTCCGCATCAATGTTTAGCTCCGTTCGGTATGTTCTGATGAGAATCTATCAAATAAAAAGATCCAGATTTGTCATTATTACCTTTATCGAAAATGTTATAATTGTAATCATCATCGGCGCGCTTTTCATCATCGCTAACTTTTTCTCTTGGGTATTGCTTCCTTCAATTAATTTCATTCAAGAGATTCCTGGACTTGAGAAAATAGATTTATCCGGGTTGTTAAAGATGCTTTCTCATGTAGCATCATATTTGCCGGCATTGATTATGTTTTTTCTCTTGAATCGTTTTATACCTGGGAAAGGCATTTCGAACAGGGTGGCGTTTGTATCTGCATTCACAACTACAACGTTGTGGTGGGTTGCTGGATTAGGTTTTGGCTGGTATCTAACTACTTTTCAACCATACAGTAAACTTTATGGAACATATGCTTTCATGGTTGTTTTTCTTTTGTGGGTATATTTTTCCTCCGTGGTTTTTACACTTGGTGCGATAGTGGGACAGTTATTTAAAGAGAGATTTCCTAAGTAGCTCTTGCGGCTGTTTTTATTTCATCTTACCTGTTTTACTCATTTTATTATATAAAATTTTCAATTAATTGATTTATATCAAGTGTTTTTGGAAAATTCCAAACGATATTAATAAAAAGACTTGATTTTGATTATATAATCAATTAAATTTATCATACACTTCAATAAAGTTAGGTTTAATAACTTTTTAAACAAGTATTATTGTAATCATTTACAAACAAGCGGGGACTTGTTAATGATTGATGATATTGTTTCGCCCCCGCTATATTAAAAAAATATTTCAACCGATTTGATATTTATTAATTCATAGTTATGAATTTAGGACAAATCTTATTAATTATTCTTGCGTTGTGGCTGCTGGCTACAATTCAGCTAACGATTAATTCATCGATCACACGCGCATCTCTTGTTACAATGGATAGCGAGGCGCGTATTGATGCAATTTCTGTTGGGCAAGCAATGATCGATGAAATTCAATCAAAGTCGTTTGATAGTTGTGCTGTGAATGATACGATATATTTTCTCAATAAACTAACCCCCTCTTCAAAATTTGGTCCCGATAGAACAATTGAAAAGACTGTACTTGCAAACGATAAGGAACCCTTTAAATCGATGATTCTGTTCAATGATGTTGATGATTATCACCGGTACACCCGAATTGTAACTCCAACCCATCTCGGTGAATTTTTTGTACGCGACAGCATTATTTACGTCAGAGCAAACGATCAAAATGTTTATTCAGCTACGCCAACATGGTATAAAAAAATCATTGTAGTTGTAAAGCATCCGAATTTAGTAGATTCTGTCGTGATTAAGTCATTAAAGGTATATCGGGAATATTTTTAGATAATCTGTATGTCAGTTCTTATAGATATCATTGGAGCATTTATTATCGGTTCAATCATGTTTGTCATGATCTTTAGCAATATGGGAAATGTTAATCAAGCTCATTATGAAAAAGCACTTTCAACAAATGTTCAGACGAATGTCGTAACACTGGCGCGGATATTGGAATATGATATTTTAAAAATCGGTTACCATATAAAAAATGATGCAATCCAGTATGCAGACTCTGTCAGAATGGAGTTCAAAGCTGATTTGAAGAATGATGGCAACGTCGTATCAGTTCAATATAATTTAGGCAATCTTATTACATCGACTCGTAATCCGAAAGATCGAAAATTTATTCGGCAAGTTAGTGGTGAACCATCGATTGAAGCTAATTTAGGGTTAACTTCAATGCAATTTACATATTATGATACGCTTGGCAGACAGCTCCAAACTCCGATTACGACACCTGTCCGTCTCGATTCAATTAAATCAATCAATGTAAAGTTATGGTTAGAAAGTCCTGAGCCGGTGTATTCAATGACTACAGGCGATTCATCGTACCAAACAGTATTTTGGGAAAAAACTATGTATCCAAGAAATTTATAAGAGGTTATTATGGGTAGTAATTCAATATTTGGGGTTCTTGCTTTGATGTTCTTCTTTACGGTTATCAATTCCTCGATGAACGAGCGAGATAAACATGCTGCTGATGAGACGTATGGATACATCAAATACACTTATGCGCGCGAGATTGCACGTAGCGCTATTAACATTGCATTAAAAAAAGTTTCTGATAGTGTAAGTATCAAGAGTGTGTCTGGCAAGTTAGATGGTGGAACATATACGGTATCGATATCGAAAGTAGATTCGTTTATGGATTTAACATCTACCGCTAAGTTTAATGACACAATTTATAATATTCAAACAAAATTGCTTGTCTTTTCAAAACCATTTCCCAAGTTTAGGGCAGCGGTCGGATTACATGTTGAAGACGTTGGATTTGGAATAGTAAATGGAAAAAACAAAAATCCAGCAACGACAATTAATGGATACAATCATGATACTTCAGGCAATCGGCTATATGATTCATTGGGTGTTCCAGGAGTTTCTGTTATAAAAGCGAGCGATACCGCAAAAATTTTAACACCACCATATCCTAATCAAATTGATGGGACAAAAGATGCTAATTATGATCCTGAGTTACCTAATCCTGCTAAGTTTGCTGATTTGTATATTGCACAAGCCGATACGATAATCTCAGCAACTAAACCCATCAACTCGAATGCAACATTTGGAAGCTACATAAACCCGGCGATTGTATATATAGATGGAGGACCCGACACAAACTCATCTGTTAAAATTAATGGTAATCTTTCAGGGTGGGGGATTCTTGTCATCCATGGCAACACTGTCTTTAATGGCAATTTGACCTGGAAAGGATTAGTAATTGTTTATGGTGAAACTGCAATAAGTTTTTCAGCATCAAGCGGTAATGCAACAATTATTGGCTCAATACTTATGGGCGGTGCTTCGGGAAGTGAATTTTCTACTAATGGAAGTGTGGCATTTAAATATAGTACCGAAACTCTGGAAAATGGGCAAAATATCGGTAAGCTTTTAGCTTATCGTATTATCGATTGGTATGAGTGACCTATCTCTTTTCTCTGATCTAATGGATGGTATTTTTTCAAGACCATCCATTTTTCATTTTTAAGCGAAATTGTTTTATATCCAAGCTATGTAATTGGATTACATTTGTTTATGAATAATGAATCAAATTCAAATAATATTTATAATAGCACAGGATCTGAAAAATCTCAAAGAGAAAGTTCAGAAGTGAAAAAACAGCCATTCGTTGCAGATGGTGTAACCGGTTTTATTGAGTCTCTCATCCGTCGCAATATTGTCTCAAGAAAAACAGTTAATGATGCTGTTGCATGGAAGAAAACAAACAATCCGCCTAAGGTATCGCCAAATGGCGACCAAGATTTCCATAAAACACGAATAAATATTTATAT
>JASEHD010000035.1:8379-25113 GCA_030019075.1 Bacteroidota bacterium | reverse complement strand
CGGTCAAAATGCAGTACAAATGATGACGGGCGATACTTTTAAATTAGAAAGCGGATATATCCCTGGTTTAAGAAGATACTCTGGCTCGTACACAACATTAGCAATCCAACTCCAAGAAAGCTGGAATTTGATTTCGGTTCCACTTATTGTTGGAGATTATAAAAAGTCAGTCATCTTTCCCTCAGCCAGATCAGATGCTTTTGGATATACCGGTTCATACGTCCTTGTCGACCCATTGAAAAATTGTGTCGGTTACTGGTTAAAATTTCCAGCCGCCGAAACAACCTCTATTACCGGAACGGGTTTCCAGCTCGATACAATTGATGTAAGTGCTGGGTGGAATATGATCGGTCCTCCCTCCTATCCAGTACTCATTACAGATATCGGAAAAATTCCTCCGAGTATTACTTTGTCAAAATTCTTTGGATACAAGGAAAACTATTACGAGGAAGACACATTGAAACCAGGTTTTGGATATTGGGTGAAGACAAGTGGAGTTTGCAAATTAGTCCTTAAGACTGGCTCAGTATTAAGTGCTGCTGCACCGATAATTGCATCAACTGGTGGAAGCGCTCCTTCTGGCTCTAGCGCAGCCCTACTTGCAGAAGAACACGGTTTTAACTCGCTGACGTTCACCGATGTAAAAGAAATAAGCAGAGTATTATACTTTTCAGCAAAACCAATAGAAGGAAGCTTGGAACAATATGAGCTCCCTCCTTCACCGCCTGGGGATATATTTGACGTGCGGTTTGGCTCTCAGCGAATTATCGAAGCTGTTAATCACCAAAAAAATACAGAAGCACAACAGTTTAATATTAAAATCACGGGTGCAAAAAATCCTTTAACGATTCAATGGAGAATCAATCCAGAAACAGATGCTTACTCACTTGAGCTAAGATATAAAGGAAATACGGTAAAGGAGTATCCACTTATCGGAACTGGAAAAATTGTCATCAATCCAGCTGAGCTAATATCCGTAAAATTATTGATAACACTTGCTGGTGAAGTCGAGCTACCGAAGGAATTTGCATTGCATCAGAATTATCCAAATCCGTTCAATCCTACGACAAAGATAAAATACGATTTGCCAAAAGATTCAAAGGTATCACTTAAAATCTATAATCTTTTAGGTCAAGAGGTTTTGACACTTGTCGATGAAAATCAGAATGCAGGATTCAAGTCGGTCACTTGGGATGCGGGTGATTTACCAAGCGGCGTTTATATCTATAAATTATCAGCAGAGTCTGAAGGAAAATCTTTCGTGGACGTTAGGAAGGTTGTATTGATGAAATAGTAACTGCTATGAAAATACCCATTTTCATCCGGGGTGGTGAAGCCCGGATTCATGAACGCTGATGTTACTCAGAACGATAAAATTCAGCATTCTTAAGAATGCTTTATTTGCATGAGCATTGCCGTTTACGGCAATGTAGTAACGAAGCATGATGAAAATAACCTTGGCGTAACACCAGATAGTAATAAGTAGTTGGGTAGATTGGAATTGGAGAAATGGATTTGTGGAACAATGGAATGTTGCCATGATCCCTTCACGAAATAATAAAAAAGCGGTAGTATCTCTGCGTTACTACCGCTTTCTATCTTCTTAGTGGACAGGGCCAGAATTGAACTGGCGACACACGGCTTTTCAGGCCGTTGCTCTACCAACTGAGCTACCTGTCCATATTATTTCTCCCTAATTCATTTTTTGTTCGTTGCTTCCGCCTTCACTTCGTTTCGGCGGATTCTGAAAATTACTTCCACTCGCTTGCTCGTGGGTAATTTTCGAACTACCAACTGAGCTACCTGTCCATGTATTTGAGTATTGAGTATAAAGTAGTTGAGTATTCAGTAAAATATTTACGTTTTTTGAAAAGTCAGCAGTTCCTTGCAATCTGAGCTCAATGCACGGATGCCTTTTACTTCCGCGATACCAGCAGCCATTTTCATAGCGGCTTCACTTGAACGTTTGGGAAGATATACTTTTCCGATTTGTTTGAATCCTATTTCTTTAAACAATTGAGTTATTTCGTTCGGAAAATCTATAAATTCCTTTCCTGCAAACGCCGGTTCCATTAGAATCGAAACTTTTCCACCTGATTTCAATATTCTTGAACACTCGCGAATCATTCCTTTGAATTTAAGTATGAAATCTGCCTTTGAAGCATCCAAACTTACTTCAAAATCTGTCGAGCTATCTTTCTGTGAAAATTCTGTTGGTGGATCTAAAAAAACGTAATCAACACTGTTTGATTGCTCAGGGATACCGGTCAGAAGAATATTATTCCTTGAAATTCTTTCATCAATCGGATTTGCATCATACAACTTGTACTTTCGGTCTTGAAAATGCGGTACTGTATCAACAATGTCGGCTAATGTCCCGCTTCCCGCGAATGGATCGACAACATAATCATTTGGTTTTGTGTAATAATACAATGCGTTGGCTACAATCTGTCCCGGTATTCTACCTTTATAATTTGGCTTGCCAAAACGAGGATCGGCAGTATCGAATGCCCATACATTTCGCTCACGCAGATCGAATCCAAATTTCGTACGCTCATCAATCCGTCGAGCCATTTCATCATCATGGATTTTCTTCCTGAGATCCGAAATTGTCCACTTGTAATCGATAGCCATTTTCTCATATTGATCACGTCGCCGGGATTCATCAACTTTCGTAGCTAAATCGAAATAAAACACTTCTGGTAACAATCTCTTCTTAACATCAGGATAATATGCATAGTATTGCTGACATTGTTTTAAGATCGAAAACGGGAATTTAATGCCCGGTTGTGAAGAAATCATTTTTAAAACTTGATCTTCAAATAATCCTTGCTTTCTCGTAACCGGCATTACTTTATCTACAAGGAACTTTCCTAAATCCCAATAATTGTCGACATTAAATGAATTCAGTTCGCGAGCTAATTCCGCAATGGAAAATTCTTTTGGTTCAGGTTTCGGTATCGGCCGCTTGACCGACGTCTTCTTTTTTAATTTTTGTGCCATAGTAATTCCTCTATGGAAGTTTTATATTAAATGTTTTATTTCTTGTCCTGACAGGAGATTGCCTGTGGATATCAAATTATCGCCTTGAATATACGAAAGTTACTGAAAAAAAACAAAGTATAATTAAAAATTACCGTTTCGTTTTAGGATTTCACGCCCCATGATAAGGCGTTGAATCTCACTGGTACCTTCGAATATTCTGTTAATCCGTGAATCACGATAATATCGCTCGATTGGCAATTCCTTCGAGTATCCCATCCCTCCATGTATCTGAACTGCCATATCGACGATTTTATCAAACGATTCCGAGCAAAAGAGTTTTACCGCAGCAGAATAACGAGAAATTGGTTCATCTCTATCGTATGCTGCGGCAGTGCGATAAACTATTGATTCCATCGCATAAATCATAGTTGCCATATCAGCAAGCATAAATTGGATTGCCTGGAATTGTGCGATTGGAACATCAAATTGTTTGCGTTCTTTTGCATATTTTGTTGAGAGTACCAACATTTCCTTTGAACCGCCGAGACAACAAGCTCCTAAACCGAGTCTGCCGGCATCTAAAGTTTTCATTGCTACAAGAAATCCACGACCATCATCACCGATTATATTTTCTTTTGGAACGCGAACATTATCAAAGGTCAATGTTGAAGTAACACTACCGCGAATTCCCATTTTCTTTTCGCAAGCACCCGGCTTAAAACCTGGTGAATTAGTTTCCACAACAAATCCTGTAATCCCCCGCTGAGTTCTTGCAAAAACAGCTACGACATCAGCGATGGGACCATTTGTTATCCATATTTTTTCACCGCTAAGAATCCAATCATCCCCATCCCTATGTGCTCGCGTTCGAAGATTGAATGAATCCGATCCTGCTCCAGCTTCTGTTAATGCAAACGCACCTATCTTTTTCCCTTCTGCTAAAGGGACTACATATTTTTTCTTCAATTCCTCATTACCACCGATAAAAATAGCGTTTGTCCCTATTGATTGATGCGCACCGATAAATGTGGCAGTCGAGAGACAACCGCGGGATATTTCTTCCTGAGCAATACAATAACCAACTTCTCCAAAACCGCCGCCGCCATATTCAGTAGGGAAAGCAGTGCCGAGTAAACCGGTATCTCGCAACTTATCAATCAATGCTTGAGGTATATTCTCTTCTTCATCAATTTTCCTGGCAATTGGTTTTATCTCTGTATTCGTGAAATCACGAACCATTTCTTGCAGCATTTTCTGTTCTTCTGTATAATTAAATGTTATCATATCTTTTCTTTTTAAAAATAATTACTCTATATGTGAACTACCTTTGAGACTTACATGTCCAACCTTATCTTCACCCCCATCAACTCCGATGATGTTTCCGGAAATAAAATATGAATCATCTTGTGAGAGAAGCGAGATTGCACGGGCAACATCTTCTGGTGATGTCAAACGTTGTTGAGGATTTTTAAATTTTGCGGTATGAAGCATGTTTACAAATCCGGGTATTTTTCGTAATGCTGGAGTATCGGTTACACCAGCTAAGATAGCGTTAGAAGTAATTCCAAGTGGACCAAGCTCCATAGCTAACTGCCGGATATGAGATTCCAAAGCCGCCTTCGCAGCTGAAATAGCACCGTACATAGGAATAACATTGTGTGCCCCGGAGCTTGTCATCGCAAATATCCGAGCTCCTGAGCGCATCAAATTCCGTGATAGTAAACCTTGAACCCAATACACTAAACTATGTGCCATCACATCGAGTGTCATTTCCATCTGGGCTTGAGTGATTTCATCAAGTGGTTTTTTTGCAATAAACGTTTTCAGCGTGCCGAATGCGAGAGAGTGAACCACAACTTTTATAGTACTTCCCTGTTCGGATAAAAATCGCTCCTGGATTTCATCGAGTGTTTCATTGCGTTTGATGCTGTCAGCCGCATTGATATTAAAAAATACTGTTTTACTTCCAGCGTGTTTAATATCTCGGATAATCTGATTTACAGCCGGCATCGTTGCCTGACGATCGAGATGAACTCCGAATATATTCATTCCTTTTTTGGCAAGTTCAACCGCAGTTGCACCACCAAATCCGCTTGAAGCACCAAGGATAAGTGCCCATTCAGATGGTTTAAAACGTTGCTCGCGTGACATACTTTATCCTTCTTATGAACAAATTAAATGATGGGTAAAAAGATATGAAATTTTAATGGAAAAACAAAAATTTATTCTACTGTTACACTCTTTGCTAAATTTCTCGGTTGATCGACGTTGCAACCTCTTCCAACTGCGATGTAGTAAGCTAACAATTGTAACGGAACAACATTTACAATCGGTCCGAAATAACTATATGTTCGTGGAACCCGAATAACAAATTCAGCTAATTTATCAATTTCATAATCATCTTCATTTGCAATAGCGATTATCCTGCCTTTACGTGCGCGAACCTCCTGCATGTTGCTTAGAATTTTTTCATAAATAGGATCTTTCGGCACGATGAATACCACAGGCATATTCTCATCTATAAGAGCGATAGGTCCATGCTTCATCTCTGCTGCCGGGTATCCTTCGGCATGTATGTATGATATTTCCTTAAGCTTGAGTGCACCTTCTAATGCGGTTGGGAAATTACTTCCTCTGCCAAGATAAAGAAAATTGTGAGTGTCTTTGAACTCAGCAGCAATATTTTTTATCTGTTCGCTCTTGTCTAATATTTTTCTAATCTTATTCGGGATGCTTGCCAGGTCTGTGGCAAGGAGTTTTCCTTGTTCATCAGGCAGACCTCTATATTGTCCAAGAAGCAATGCAATTAATGACAAGACTGAAAGCTGGCAGGTGAATGCTTTCGTTGATGCAACTCCGATTTCAGGACCAGCGTGTATAAAAACACCCGCATCCGTCTCTCGTGCAATCGAACTGCCGACACCATTGACAATTCCAAAAACTGTTGCACCTTTTGATTTTGCTTCACGGAGGGCGGCAAGTGTATCAGCGGTTTCTCCACTCTGGCTTATCACAAAAAGAACATCATCTGAATTAATAATCGGATTACGATAACGGAACTCGGACGCATAATCAACTTCAACCGGGATGCGTCCTAACTGCTCGAACAAGTATTTCCCAACAAGAGCCGCATGCCAGGAGGTTCCACACGCCGTGATGATAAGGCGACGAGCTTGCAGTAATTTATCTAATGAACGCTCGAGCCCGCCTAACTTCGCTCTACCTTCATCAACCAATAACCTCCCTCTCAAAGAATTCCGAATTGCTTCCGGTTGATCATGAATCTCTTTGAGCATAAAATGTTCAAAACCTCCCTTTTCAATCTGCTCAAGATCAAATGTTATTTTTTCCACTTCTTTTACGACTGGTTGATCATGGATTGTTTTTGTGTAATATGAATCCGCATAAACACATACAATCTCATCATCATTCAGATATAGAACGTCTCTGGTATGATCTATCAGTGCAGCAGCATCGGAAGCAATAAAATTTTCTCCTTTCCCGATGCCAATCATCAATGGACTCCCTTTCCGTGCAGCAATGATTTTATCTGACTCATTTTTCGATATTACAAGAAGTCCGTAACTGCCTTCAACCTCAAGAAGCGCTAATCGTGTAGCTGTAAATAAATCATTTTTTAACTTATACTTTTCTTCAATCAGATGTGCGATTACCTCGGTATCTGTTTCGGTTCGCATCGTGTGTCCGTCCCGTTCGAGCTTACGACGAAGAGTTGCATAATTCTCAATGATGCCATTATGAATAACCGCAATTTCTTCATGGCAATCACCATGCGGATGTGCATTTATATCATTGGGTTCACCATGTGTTGCCCAGCGTGTATGCCCAACTCCGATGGATGCATGAAAACTATTCGCAGTAACAATCTTATCAAGTTCACTCACTTTCCCCGCTTGCTTGTATACAACCAATTCTTTTTGATGTATAAGTGCAACACCCGCCGAATCATATCCCCGATACTCTAATCGCTTCAATCCTTCGATGAGAATCGGTAACGAATTTTTTTCACCGATATAACCGATTATTCCACACATCTTTTCGTCTTATTTGTCAATTTATCCTTTACAAAAATTTATAAAATATAATGACCAAAAACAATGTTTATCATCACCTCGAACCTGTCATACCAATAATCCCCATCATCCTTCCCGATCTATTTCCATCTCTTCGGTAAGAATGAAATAAGTCAGTGTTACATATCGTACAATATTTTGAAATCTCAATGTTGTAATCTAAAACACCAGAACTCAATAGAACATCCTTTTGATGCAGCTTCATATCCAGATAAGCTGAACCATTTCCAATATGCTTGAGATATTTATTATCAAACATCTTAGCAACTTCCTTCCCAACTTCATAACAGCATACACTTGCCGATGGACCGACATAAGCGATAAGATTATAATTTAGCATTCCAAATTCTTCATTCATCCTGCGCAAGGTTTTTTCAAGAATGCCTAAAGTCGACCCTTTCCATCCTGTATGAACTGCACCAATTGCCTTTGATATCGGATCATAAAGAAAAATAGGGACGCAATCTGCAATAGTGATTGCAAGAAATATATTTGGCAGATTCGTTATAAGCGCATCACATGATGAATATACATTTACCTTTGATACTAAAGCAATTTTATCACTGTGTACTTGCTGGGAATATGCGATATTTTCACTCGAGATATTCATTTTATCGAAAAACATTTTTCTATTAATTTTTACATTAGACGGTTCATCTCCTACATGGTTACTCATGTTCAAATTGTACGGTTCAGGACTAACCCCACCACGTTTGGTACTCATACCGCATCGTATTTCTTTATATTTTGCAAACAAAGATGAATAAATGATAATGAGATCAGTATTTTGTCGTGATTTCATTCAACTTTTAAGTGATGTTTGAATATCAGATAATTGTAATCGAATAATTACACTCGTCCCTTTGCCAGCTGTGCTTTCGATCGAGATTGTTCCAGATATATCATCAATTGTTTTTTTCACAATGGATAATCCCAATCCCATACCATCAGTTTTTGTGGAGAAATTCGGTTCGAAAATCCGCGACTTAATTTCTTCAGAGATTCCGGAACCGGTGTCAGTGATAGTTATTTTTATAAACCTACCGTCCAGAATTGTGCTAATACCGATTGTGCCAGACTCGTTCATAGCTTGGATAGCATTTCTGATGATATTAATAAATGCACGCTGAAGTTCTTCTTTGTCAGCAATAAGCAAAGCCGCAGATGAATTTAAGGCGGTTTCAAAAGATATATTTTTGTGTTGAGAAAAGAGTGATATTGTATCTTGAATATTGGTATGAATATCAAGTAATTCTAATTTTCGATCAGGCATCCGTGCAAAATTAGAAAACTCAGATGCAATCCGGCTTAAAGTATCTATCTGTTCAAGCACAGCCGAGGATACTCTATGCAAAACTGCTCTGAAATCTTCTATACCGTCTTCGTATGCCTGTCTGAGATGTTGAATAGAGAGTTTAATCGGTGTTAATGGATTTTTTATTTCGTGGGCAACTTGTTTTGCCATCTCTTTCCAAGCTGCTTCTCGCTGTGCTTTTATTATTTGATCCTGAACCGCTTTTAATTCAGTTGTCATTTTATAAAATGCTTTTTCAAGATCACCCAATTCATCATGTCTATCACTTTGATCATTTATATCGAGTTTACCTGCCGCAATCAGTTGTGTAGCTTTTTTTAAACGCTTAATCGGTGCAGAAATCTGATTCGCTAAGATAACAGCGAGGATAAATGAAAATATTAAAACAAAAGAGTAAGCCCCAAAAAGAAAAATATTTCTATTTGTAAGTTCCGTTATTATTTCAGATTCCTGAAATAACGATGGTACAGCTACAACTCCGATTATTGAATTATTTTCAGCACGAATCGGACGATAACCAACAATATAAGCGAAATGCCCGATTGATTGTTTTTCAGTATAATAACCTTTCTGTTTTAAGAAGATGTTTAAAACTGCTTCGGCATCTAACCAAGGATTTAGAAGTTCAGCAGTAAACATCTCCGGATTGCTTGTTGCTTGAAGATACGAATCCGAATATATATGAAAATCTGTATTCAGGTCCCCCGCCATTTCTATACACTGTTCATCGCTCAAATTAGAAAGTACCACCGGTGTATTAACATTGAATCTATGCTGCATCTCTGCGAGGACTACGGATGTTTTATCACTCAAAGTCTTTGCGATATTATCGCGAATCCGGGCTTCTGCATACTGACGATTGTAATATCCAAGTAAAATAATTGGGACAAAAGATAATATCACGAAAGCAAATAGTAATCGAGTTCTAAAACTTATATAAGTCGTTTTCTTACGAATCGATTTGTACAAAATTATCGTTGCGAAGAGAATAAGAAATAGGGTTGCATATAATAAAATAAAACGTAAAGAATAAAATAGCTGCCATTTGAGATCCACTCCCTCCAAACGCAACGCATAACAAATATTTGCATCATCATATTTAGGATCCCGGAAATAATAAGATGAATAATTTTTATTTTCGATGACCTCATCTACCCAATATCCTTTCTTTTTAGCTAAAAGGTTTAGCATAGGATCGGGAATTGTGATATTGAGTGGGATCGCATCACTTGTTGTAGACATTAACTTTCCTTGAACATACTCTGAATATATAATTGAATTTATTTCTTGTAGAGATTCATCATCAGTATAATTTCTGAGCAGTGTCGGTGTCTCAGCACGAAATATCGATTGCTTCCCACCAGTCAATTCAATATAAACACCTCCAATTACATTTTCACTACTTGTTATAATAGGCGCATAACCTGTATACCATTTTACTGACATTGCATTTTGATTTATTTCATCCTGATGAATGAATCGTTCTCGTGGTACTTGTTGATCATTGATATTTTCTATTCGCTTCTTGGGTAAGCCAATCCGAAAATCGCTCAGCACAGAACCACTATTGTCTAAATATGTAATTGCACAGTTATTTCCTTCCTTACTTAAAACACTTTTCGCCCATTGTGTAAAAGCTAATGTTGAATAATCTCTCCCTTCATTCGCCTGAAGTATTAAAACAACTTCATCACTCGTTAATTCATCGAGCGATTTATTTAACAAAAATGATAGCCAGCTATCTTCCGGACGGATTATCTCTTCTGCAAGCAATTCGATATTTACTTTATTCTTTTCTTGAATATATGATTGCAATAACGGGACAACAAATATTATTGCGACAATGATTATTGCAATTATAAATTTGTGATCAAAGATCGTTAAATTATTTTTATATCTACCTGCTATCCAAAAGGTTACGGTCAACAATACTATAAGATATAATGTTCTGTTAATTTGGGTTATTAAAGGATTTTGCTGTAATATTCCGAAGAATATCCCTCCCACTATTATTATTACAGCACCTACCCACCAAGCAAAATATTCATTGAGAACTATGCCAGAAGCAGACTGAATGATATGATGTATGGTGAATATGAGACCGATGATTGTCGCAATGATTGCAATTGCTATCATGAGAAGACTAAGCAACATTATTGAAACTTCAACCGAGGGAATGATGGAGATGGCCTCAGAATAAATTAATGTAGAGTCAAAAACTGCGCTTCGGATCGTTGCAGCTAAACCTCGAATGAACAGAAATATTAATAAAACCAATATTGCAACTAGAACTACAGATACAATTTTATTTCTTAGCAGTCTGGTATCGAATAGCTTTGGTAGAGTATCAATATTTTGTATAAGAATATTTACGATTACAGCAATATTGGCGATTAAGAAGAGAGAAGACAGGAAAAGATCTCCAAGTGATTTAACAATTCCGAAACCAAACGGTGAGGCAAAATATTTCGGCTCATAAATTTCAATTTGCAGGAATATCGATGGAACATTTAACCAAATCAGAAGATAGCGAAAGAACCATATTAGTATAGTCCAACTAAATAATTTAATAAAGGGAGACTTAAGAACTTTTACTGATGCAATAACTTGCCATACAAAAAATAAATATATAAGAAGTACTAGAATGACTTTATATTTATTAATATTTTCGAGCAGTTTAGATGAATAAGATACTGATGTAACCAAGGGAATGTATCCTGTTCCAATCTCCTGATTATCAATGCTCATCAGAGGAATCGCAAGCTCATCCATATTCAATCTCGGAGTATCATTTACGAAGAATTTAAATAGGTTCAATCCATCTGAAGATGCCTTGAATGTGGAAGCAAACGCTTCATTATCTATGAAACGATTGCTTATGGGATAATTTACCTCAAAAAGTCGTTTCCCTATGAGGAAACCGATTATATTTTGATTGTTGAAAATCGGTATTGAAACTATTAGGTATGAATAGATTTGCCCTTTAAGAAGAAAGGATGATTCCCAAGATTTTATTTCCGATGTATCAATTATTTTACCTCTATTTCCTGCCCACCCCAAAAGGGATTTATGTCGGTCAAACAATTCAACCGAGACATCGTTGTGTTTTCGCTTTAATAATAATTCGAAGATCTCAACGAATGAACTGTCGGGATTTTTAAGAAGAATTGATTTTAGCTCAGGAGAGTCGGCGATTCGCTCAAGAATGTTTAACGTTTCATTTTGATAATCCTTAAAACGAGATTGAATGTCATGAATTAGATATTGTTTTTCATTTGTTGATATCCTCTCCCAATTATCTTCGATATAATTTATACTAAGTATTTCGTATAAAAATGTGACCCCGAGGAAAAAGAAAATGATAATAACACCCTTTATGGTGTATTTCTTCAATAATCTTTTTTCAGAGATAGGAAGGCTATCGGATGACATTCACAATCAATACACTTTAATTTGTGTAATGACATAATTTCCATCTTTTTTAGAGATGGTAAGATATATATTTATACTTTCCTGAATACCTCGAAATTTCACAGTTCCCTCGCCTATCGCATAAGATGTTAGTTCAGATATATTTATTTTTGAAAATTCAAAATTTACAATCCGTCGGGAAGAAAAATAGTTTTGAAGAATATAAAGAGTCTGGTTGCTGCTATAAACGCTGCTTTCATCTCTATTTAATGAAACATAGACTTGTTTTGCAAAATACTTTGAGAACATTCGCATATCATTTATGAGTATCCCATTTGTAACATCATTAATCATAGTTGTCTTATACTTGATAGCTTGATCTGTTTCTGACTTCTTTTTAGAAATAAGGGCATCTTCTTCTTGTGAAAAGAGAAGCAATGTCATACCAAAGAATAATGCCAGTAAAAGCATCGTAAACAATCTGATCATACGTTCCATATATTAAAATAATTGATAAAAAACAAAAAGTCAAACTCGTGAGTCATAGAGCGTTGTTACTGTTAATACAAATTATCTGTCCATATTTAAGAAAAACCAATCCAAAAGTCATCAGCCCCTGCTTGAAAAATTACGAGTTAAAGGTTTACGTTCTTTGGATTTATCGATCTTTAAAAATGGATTATGAGCTTGGAGCTGATATGCCCAATCGAACACTATTCTGGTCGATGTTAGCGAAGTAATTCTCACTTTTGCGTAATGAGAATCCCATGTTCGAATTACATAAGTATGCCCTGCTATTGCTTGGGCATCTTTTGTGGGAGACCATCCAGTTGTTGGAGATTCTATTATATCATACAGTGAGCGTGTATAACCCATACCCTGTATTTCCGTATCATCCCAGACATTTAAATAATACACTCCATTATAATATTCAAAAAAGAAATCGGTGTAGTCATCATTATATCTCCCAACAGAATATGTCGAGAAATCATAACCTGACAAATTTGGATATCGACGAAAATCTTTTAAGATAACATCTCTTCCTTCCGGACGAGGTGTGGCATAAATATATTCTCTACTCATTTCATTTTCATTACCATTGATATCATGAGCAGTTACTGCGTAGTAATATGTAACTCCATTCTCTATTCCGCGATCTATAAAGTGATTAGTATTTGTTGATCCAATATATTGGACACGTTTGCTGTTTGATGAATGAGCGTATACACGATATCCAGCAACATCCCGTTCTGAATTTTGTGTCCAGAACAGTTCTACAAGATTATCACCAGCTTCGGCATAGAGATTTCGAGGCGCTGCGGGTGGCATCATGTCGGGTTGATATATTCTATCTTCACAACCAAGAAATATGACCATAATAAATAGATTTAAAAACACTATTGTTTTCATGACATTCTCCTTTAATAGTTACACTTGAATTTTATTCTTCAAAGATAATGCCAGAATGGAAACTAATATTAAAACGAAAATAACGAGATTGAGATAGAAATACTAAGGAAGTCTGTCTAATTATGTATTTGAATAGTTTTCTTTTTAGGACATAAATATTTCATTCAGGAGGATGAAATATCCCATTATTAAAAATACCAAACACTTTACCTTTTAATTTCCATCCATTGAATGGAGAGTTTTTTGATTTAGATTTGAATTTTTGTATATCTACGATCCATTCAATAGAGGGATCGAAAATTGTAAGATTAGCTCTGACACCTTCGTTAATCAAAATTGGCGGTAAGTTCAGTATCCTCCTTGGATTTATCGAAAATTTCTCGATCAATTGTGAAATAGAAATAATATTTTTATGAACCAATTCAGTTGACGCAAGACTGACGGCAGTTTCAAGTCCAACGATGCCGAATGGAGCAAAGAGAAACTCGACTTGTTTTTCATCAAATGAGTGCGGCGCATGATCTGTTGCAATTACATCGATTGTTCCATCTCGTAAACCTTCCTTCAATGCTTCAATATCCTCTCGTGTCCGCAGTGGTGGATTCATTTTAGTATTTGTGTCGAATGAACGAACAGCATTATCATCTAGTGAAAAATGATGGGGGGTAACCTCACAAGAAACATTAAGCTTTTTCTTTTTACCCATCCTGATTAATTCGACCGAGCCCGCTGTACTGATGTGAGCAGCATGATATTGTGCTGCAAAATATTCAGTTAATTGTAAATCGCGTGCAATCATGATTTCTTCAGCAATCGAAGGTATTGCCTGCATTCCAAGCATAGTTGAAACGTATCCTTCATTTATTAAACCTCCCTTTGCTAAATCAAGTTCTTCTGGATGTTGAATTATCGGTTTATTAAGCGCACTTGCGTATTCAAGCGCACGGCGCATCACCTCTGCATTCTCAACTGGTGAACCATCATCTGAAAATCCTACTGCCCCGGCATCAACAAGTTCCATCATGGGAGCCAATTCTTTTCCTTCGCGACCTTTGGTGATAGCAGCTATCGGATAAATATCTACAAGTCCTTTCAGAACATTCTCAGCACGTTGTTTTATTAACCGAACAATTGAAGCTTCATCAATTGGTGGATTTGTGTTAGGCATACAGCAAACGGCAGTAAAACCTCCATTTGCAGCAGCCATACATCCGGTCTCTATAGTTTCTTTGTATTCATAACCTGGTTCGCGCAAATGGACGTGCATATCTATAAATCCTGGGGCAACGATTTTTCCTGATAAATCATACGTAAGAGAATTTATATCTATCGAAAGATTATTACCGATTTTTTCAATTATACCATCAACGATAAGAATATCAACTTTCGTATCTTTTCCTGTTGTAGGATCGATGATGTGGGAGTTTTTAAATAGATATTTCATTTAGATTCACTCCTTGTTCCAAGAAGATAAAGTACTGCCATTCTCACAGCAACACCGTTTAAAACTTGCTGCAATATTAGTGAGTGTTCGCTGTCGGCAACTTCTGCCGAGAGTTCTACATCTCTGTTTATCGGACCAGGATGTAAGATTGTAATTTGTTTCTCTGATTTATCAAGTCGTTCTTTTGTAATTGCAAAATATTGTCTATACTCTCTTAGTGATGGGAAAAATGCTCTATCTTGTCGTTCTAATTGAATTCTTAAGACATTTAGAACATTTGCCCATTTAATGGCTTCATCAACCGAATAAAAAATCTTCACTCCAAGCTTTCCGATTTCACGAGGTATAAGAGTTTTAGGACCACACACTGCAACATTCGCACCCATCGTTTTTAATCCATAAATATTCGAGAGCGCAACACGACTGTGTGAAATATCCCCTACAATACAAATGTTAAGACCTTCAATCTTTCCAAGTTTTTCTCTAATCGAATACATATCCAACAGCGCCTGCGTTGGATGTTCATGCGTACCATCCCCCGCATTAATGATGATTGCTTTAATTACTCTGGTTAAAAAATGTGCGGCACCTACAGCAGCGTGTCGCATCACAACCATATCGATTTTCATTGCCTCAATATTTCTTGCTGTATCTTTTAATGTTTCGCCTTTCTTAACACTACTTAAATCAGCAGAGAAATTCACTACATCAGCTGACAATCTTCGCTCAGCTAATTCAAATGAAATTCGTGTGCGAGTCGAACTTTCAAAAAAAAGATTAACAATCGTCATTCCCTGAAGTGTCGGTACTTTCTTGATTGGTCGTTCAAGAATTTCGCGGAATGATGTTGCTGTATCGAGTATGAGTTGTATATCCTCTTTGGGTACTCCTTCTAAACCCAACAAGTGTCGGCTTGCAAGCGGCATTACAATAATTTTCCTTCCTTAACGATCACTACACCATCCTCCCCATCGATTTCTTGCATCAAAACTCTGATCTTCTCGTCTGGTGAGGTTGGAATATTTTTCCCAACAAAATCTGCCTTTATCGGTAATTCACGGTGTCCTCTATCAACTAAAACTGCCAATTGGATTGAAGCGGGTCTTCCTAAATCAATAAGTTCATCGAGGGCTGCACGTATAGTTCTGCCAGTGAATAAAACGTCATCTATCAGAATAATGTCTTTATCCTTAACATCAAAAGGAATCTGAGTTCCCTTAAGAATTGGCTGATTGAGTTTCTCGCGCAAGTCATCCCTGTATAAAGTAATATCAATAAAACCGATTTGAATTTCTTTATTCTCAATCTCGCGGATTTTGTTTCCAATCCGTTTTGCTAAAAACTCACCGCGTGTGCGAATTCCGACAAGTGCTAATTTATCGGCACCTTTATTCCGTTCTAATATCTCATGAGCAAGTCTTATCAAAGTTCGCTCAAATCCTTTTTCGTCAATAACTCGATTCTGAATTTTCATAAACGATTAAAAATAAAAGTGCCTCCAAGCCCAAAATATGGGGGAGGTACTTATACATATAATATTGAATTCTATTAATTTTTACATTCCTTTCAGATCTCGCCGGATCAGAATTAAAGGGTATTGTTATATTATTTTTATCGTGGGCGATATAGGACTTGAACCTATGACCTCACGACCTGCCCGCCATGTGTGGGTGGTATAGGACTTGAACCTATGACCTCACGGATGTGAACCGTGCGCTCCAACCAACTGAGCTAACCACCCATCTTGGAGACAGGCGGGTGTGAACCGTTCGCGCAACCAATCCCGCTTCCGCAAAGCGGTATCCTGGATCCTCGTTCCGCTTTTCATGTGGAACGGGACTGAGCTAATCGCCCAAAATTACTGAACAAATCTAATTAAAAATCTCTGGAAAAACAAACACGAAAGGAAAATAAAATTTTGTGATGGAAGGAATTAATGGAATATAAAAATAAAGTGTGTGTCCGGTGGTGAAACCATGTGGGAGGGCCATGATTTCGAAGCGGGAACCAGACACACACGAAACCTAATTGAATATAATATAATATTTTTAAAAATCAAATTTAATCAGAATAAT
>JASEHD010000035.1:238-8369 GCA_030019075.1 Bacteroidota bacterium | reverse complement strand
GGTTTTTATTTTTAAATCATAGGCGTTCTAAGTTTAGCATTTATTTATATTTTGTAGTTTACTTCCTTATCAAATTGTAAGTATTATTCCTACAACCATCCATTTTTTCCAAAAAAATATGCTTGTATTTTTCCAGCACTTTCTTTACCAATAATTTCGGCAATATGTTCAAATTTAGCAGATTTTACATCCTGAACTGAACCGAAAATCTCAAGTAACCGTTTCGCCCGTTTCTTGCCAATACCTTCGATTAATTCAAGCTCAGTCTGCAATGTCCGCTTCTTCCGGAAGGTTCGATGATATGTTACGGCAAATCTATGTGCTTCATTACGAATTTGCTGGAGTAATTTCAAACCAGATGATGTCTTGGGAATAGTTTGCGGCTCACTCGATCCTGCAATGAAAACTTCTTCAAGTCGCTTTGCAATTGCTATAATAGGAAGCTGGTGATTTTTTTTTAAACCAAGCTCGGTTAGAACTGTAATTCCGCTTGAGAGTTGCCCCTTACCACCATCAACAACAATTAGATCGGGAAATTCACCTTTTTCTTCTATCAATCTTTGATACCTGCGTTGGATGACCTCGCGCATACTTGCAAAATCATTAGCACCTTGTACGGTTTGAATTTTATACTTCCGATACTCAGATTTTCTGGGCTTCCCATTAACAAACACTACCAATGAAGCAACATTATCTACACCTTGAATATTTGAAACGTCAAAACATTCAATTCTCAATGGTTGTTTAGCCAGTCTGAGATCCCTTTGCAAAGCAGTTACTGAATGTGCAATATGATCTTTTCTTTTTTCTTTCTGAATTTTAATCTCATCGAGCAGAAGCTGTGCATTTGCCTTGCACAACCGGATCAATTTAGCTTTCTCCCCAATCTGGGGAATGATTATTTCAATACTTTTATCACGTTTCTTTTTTAACCAATTTCGTATCAAGGAAATATTCTCTATCTCACACGGTAATACTATTTCACCCGGAAGATCGTCATTATCGAGGTAATATCTCTCAATGAATTGTTCCAATATTTCTTGTTCAGTTTTGTCTTCAATTGCAGTCATAATAACATGTCTTCTGCCAATTAGTTTTCCTTCGCGGACAATAAACACCATTCCGCAAGCATCATTACCATCGATTGCTATTGCAAATATGTCCCTATCTATCAATTCAGTATCAACGACTTTCTGCCTTTCATTATAAACACTTAGCTGATTTAGTCTATCACGAATCTCAGCGGCTTCTTCAAAACGGAATTCCTCCGATGCCCGATGCATTTTCTCTTTCAAATCAGAAATTAAACTCGATGTTTTTCCTTTCAGTACTTGTGCCACATCATTTATCATTGAATTATATCGATCAATTGAAATCAATCCTTCGCATGGTCCATCGCATTTTTTAATATGGTAATCAAGGCAGAGTTTAATTTTTCTTTTTTGGATTGTTTCTTCATCTATCAAATAATTACAGCTGCGAACCTTGAATATCTCCCGAATCATCTTCAACGAGGCACGCATACTTTTGACATCAGTATAAGGACCGAAATATTTTGAACCATCTCGCACTAAACGTCGTGTAACAAACAGACGTGGCAAAGGTTCATTAGTAATTACTATGTATGGATAACTTTTATCGTCTTTTAAATCTATGTTATAACGTGGTCTTAGTTTTTTGATGAGCGTCGCTTCGAGAATCAATGCTTCCACCTCAGTATCGGTTACAGTAATTTCTAGATCAGCGACCTTTGAAATCATTTTAGCTATTCGAGGTGATAGACGATCAGGGGAAGAAAAATACTGTGCTACACGATTTTTTAAATTAATCGCTTTCCCAACATATAACACCTCACCATCGGAATTTAGAAATTGATAGACTCCTGGATTGTGAGGTATATTACTTAATTTTGAATAGAGAATAGGATTATTTTTATTATTGAATAGCATGGATTAAATAAAGATAGGATAAAATGGTTTGGTTTTCAAATTATCCGCCCAAGACGAATGTAGTTACCCAGAATAAAATAAATCACCTCTGTCGCACTACGGCGATTTTTTCAACGCAGAGCTCATATTGAATGTTTTGAGCTTCAACGTAAAATATTTACGGTTAATATTATGAGTTATTAATATCGATATTCCAAGCTTCTTCCAATTACATAACCAAAACCAATTGAGATTTTTGGAAAATATGTGGGTGTTGCTTTTGAGTCTAACGACCATCCGCGACTCTCCAATTCTTTTACTTCCTCTGCAAAACGTTTTTTTTGTTCCTCAAGCCCAATTGTAGTTGATATAGCACCAATGTTTAGATCAATAAACATGTTGCTAGTCTTCCCAAATTTAATATCTAATCCACCAAAAAATCCGAAGCCGGGGAATGCTTCCTTATAGAGAACCTTAAGACTTGAGATAGAACTGGAATATGATGAAGTTTGACCATAAATGAGATTATATCCCGCTGTATTGGACCAAAGAATTGTAATTTTGGGACGAACATTATCATAGCGATTTAATAAATGGATAGTACCACCGATACTAAATGAACCATCCCATGATATTGGTACCAACCCCAAACCGAGTTCACCGCTGATGATGTCAGTTCCTAATGAGATCCTTCCACCTAAAAAGCCATAAGGTAATCCAAGTCCAATTCCCAATTCTGTTATGATCGGGCTCTCATCTAATGGTGGAAGGTACTCGGGATATGCGCTTCTTGAAAGTGGCGATCTCGGTACAGGTTTGAACTGTTCAATATTTTTTCCAGACATGTCCCCTTCTTTTTTTTGAACCTGCGTACTCCTGGATATCGAATCCGTGTATTCTGATGCAGAAGAATCGGTAACAATAACATTAGTATTTGCGACAGGTAAATTACTATTTCTGCTAATTTGTTGAATTTCATCGGGACCAAAAGTGAATACGCTTCCACTCTGGGTCTCTAATCTAATCAATCCCTCGGCAGACTGTTCAATTATCTTACCGTAAATCTTGCTTCCATTTTTTAGCACAACTACGTCATTATAACCTTTTTGTTGACCGAAAAGCAAAGAACTCCCTGCTATGATAGTGGCTAAGAGTATGATTGTTAATTTTAAAATAAATTTACATGGTGACATAAATCCCTCTATTTTATTGTTTGATCTTAATGAATAAGTATTAATGATAATTTGTTCAATATTACAAAATACTTCATTGGGTTTTTGCAGACATTAGCGAAGGACTATCATCTTTTTCACTGATGTATATGTTCCAGCAGATAACCGATAGAAATAAAGTCCGCTGGGTAAATCGCTCGCTTTGAACTCTACCAACTTGTATCCTGCATCTTGCATCTCATCCACAAGCGTTGCCACTTCTTGACCGAGTGTGCTATACACTCTTAATGATACCCAACCAGCTTCCGGCATTTGGTATTTGATTTCTGTCGTTGGATTAAACGGATTCGGATAATTTTGTTCAAGCTTGAATAACGTCGGCATAGGGGATATTTCTTTATCTATATTCGTTACTATTATCGACACAACTTCACTCATCGGACTCATATTTTCGTGGACATCTCTTGCCCGTAAAGCATAATACACTTCGCCCGAAATTGGATTTTCATCAATTATCGAAGTATCACTTGTTGAGGTTAAAAACTCAAGTGTATCTGGTGAATTACCACGATAGATAACATAACTATGTAGATCAATTTCAGTGTTTGCATTCCAATGTAAAAATACTTGGCCATTTATTTTTGAAGCGGTCAAGTTGTTCGGTGAAAGTGGAGATAGATTATCAACCGAGTATCCGCTGGCGATGTTTGAATCATAGAAAACGTTCGGATCATCAGAATGCGCAGAAACAAGGAAGTAATGCTTCCCATCAGTTGAGGACATTGAATCGAATAGTGTCGGCGCTGTGAAGCTGTACTCTGTAAATCTGTGAGCGGGTTGATTAGCTAACCATTCCCATGAGTATGTTTCGTTATTTATTGTTTTTTGACGGTAAGCTGTCCCTTTAAAATCAATCGTTATTGTACTCATAGGATCAAAATATCTTTGTTGTAAGTCATTAACAGATGGAATTGCTCGCCAGATGCTGTAATACGAGAGATTGTTAACGATATTATCTAATGATGACGCTCCCCATTTTAAAGTTGCCACACCACCTTGGTCATTTGGAACATCTTTGATGGAAAGAATTTTCGGGAAAGGATAATATTTTAAAGCTCTCGCTGCATCAGCATTTTTCATTAAATCATTAGAATCCAAACCTGCTAAAACAGCAAACAACACCCGTTCACTTTTCCCCGATTTAATTGTATAAGGTCCTGTGGAAAGGATTACTCGTTTGTCACCAGAGTCGGTTGGTATCGGATTGAATGTTGTCATCCTCGAATAGAGTGTTGAATCACTATTTTCATTCCCACCTGAAATCCATATTGTATGTCCAGCCGCTTTTTCTGTTAATGGCAACATCCCATAGTAATAAGGATTCCTCACCCCTCCAACTTCATACATATAACTCAAGCTCCTTAAAGAATCAAATCCACCGCGATTGTTATAAGGATCTCCAATATCAAAATCCATAGCCAATCCGATATAAATATTTGAAAGATCATCACCCGAAGTATTTATAATTTCATAATCAAGAATTACGAAGTTTCTATCAGGATTTGTAGATTTTGAATGCGATCTTTGCATGATGGCAACTCCAATTGGATTTGGTGCTCTTTGATCATCAAATTTTACCTCAAATGCTCTATCAAATCCATTTATATAACTTGTAATTTTTCGTGGCATACTTCGGGTTCCAAATTCTTTCACAAATATGCTTCCGGAAACTTGATCTTTTGACTGAGCAATAATTGGGGAGCCCAGAAAAAGTCCGTTTTTACCATTGAATGTAAAACCAGTTGAAGCATCCCATCTCCCTATATCACCATTATTAGATATACTTAGAATAACCTCGTTATTGTTGTGATCCATTCTTTCGATTGAAAACTCATCTATCCAAACCTTATAAGTTCCTTGAACCTGACCACCAGGATTGATTGCTTTAAAATTAATATAGTGGTAACCATCTTGATTAGTCTCTGGGATCCAACTAACAGACTGACTATCGGGGTGAAAAACCATTCCCAAAGGTCCTGAAATCAAATAGAATACGGGTTGGGGCCACCCAAATATAGTCGGTCTAAATTTGAAATTCTTCCCTACAGCACCATAGAGACTGGTTGGAATAAATTCGGGGGCAATTTTAACCTCCTCACCAGGTGTCATATCAACAAACCATGCACCATATTGAACCCAGAGATCATTATGATTGCTTGTCTTATCAATCGTTACAGGATACTTCCCATCAACTGTAGTTGCTTCATCGAGTGGCCAATAACCGATCAAACCAATTTCGTTTCCCATAAGCGTACTATCTTTGTACGATTGAATTTCAGCTTGAGAGCGGGTAATATTCCACAAACGAACTTCATCAATCAATCCATGATAATATTGCCAACCAAGTCCACCAATATATAAACCTGTATTACCAGATCCAATATTGGCACTATATGGGGTCTCAGCGACAAGTCCACCGTTTATATATAAACGTACGTACGAACCATCATACGTTCCCGCGACATGAGTCCACGCGCCAACCTGCACAACTCCGGTATCAAGTACCATACCAAGGTTGTGCGGCACATTTCCATCGCTGATTATGAATGACAACTTCGGAAGGTTCTGCGAAATGCGTTCGATGCGAAGTTCGTACGCGTGCCAGGGTTCTACTCCCCAATAGGGTCTTGAGACAAGAATGTAATTTTCCCCTTGTTCGGGAACACTCATTGGAAACACCCATGCCTCAACCGTTATGTTTTTTCCCGTGATCACATAAGCAGATGGATTTGCAGCCGGATTTACAGGATCGACATCTCTTACTTGGATACATGAGTTACCTTTGAAGTAAGCAGAACCGGTATTTTGCCCTATTGATTTATTTAAATAATGATTTCCTTGAGATGTTGAACTTTGATTATTTTTACCTGGAGACTCGGTTTTTGAGTTGTTAATCGTTGATGAGACTAAATCCCCAGATAATAAAATGTAAATGCACATAAATATTATAGACGTTTTCATATTTACCCCTTTCATGATTTACGATTAAGTAATTGTTAATTAAGTTTTGTAATATTTACTTCATTAAAATGAATTTCTTCGTTGATATAAAAACCTGTCCTGCTTGCCCATTTGGGGAGCGAAGCGATGGGTCACGAGCAAGCAACCTGTAGAAATACACGCCGCTTGTCATTCCAACCGCATTCCATTGGCGTGAGTAGCTTCCTGCTGGTAATTCTTCAGATACAACTGCTGCAACCTCTCTCCCAAGAATATCAAATATCTTCAACGACACAAATGATTTTGATGGAATACTAAATGATATGATCGTTGATGGATTAAAGGGATTGGGGTAGTTTTGAAATAGAAGAAAGTCAGACGGTAATCCAGATGAAAGATTCTTCACTGAGGTGTATGAACCACCGTTTGTTGTATGAAGAATCGTCCCATTATCACCAACTGCCCACCCATTATTAAGATCTACAAATTGAACAGCATTCAGGTTGTCATATTTATTCGTTAGTTGTCTTACCCAGGTTGAACCTCCGTCTGTTGTTCTAAAAATATTACCGTAGTTACCAGCAACCCAACAATTATAATTGTCGATGCAGTCTATGGAATTAAAATTAACACCCTGCCCGGTTGACTTTTGTGTCCAATCTGCTCCACCGTTGCTTGTATAGTAAACTATGCCACTGTGGCGGGCAGCCCAACCAACGCTTTCATTTAAAAATTTTATAGAGTTCACAGATGAATAATATTGCCAATCCCAATTCGTTCCACCATCAGTTGTTTTTAAAATACCCGAATTAGTCCCAATCCAACCTATTTCTGCACTTATAAAAGAAAGTGAAGTTATTGGAGAATATATTGGAGGATTTAGAGAGTTCCAATTAGTGCCACCATCGATTGTCTTTAAGAATGTGCCTTGGGAAGAACTACCACCAACAGCCCATCCCGTATTACCATTTATAAATTGTACTGCATACAAATTATTCGCTGTTGGTGAGATTTGTGAATTCCAATGTGTGCCACCATCAGTCGTTTTTTTAATCATACCTCCATTTGCAACAAACCAACCCTCCTGGTCATTAATAAAGAAAATACCATTAATAGTGTTTGAGGTGTTAGTTGTTTGACTCATCCATGACGTGCCTGAATTAATTGTCTTCAATACACTTCCATTAGTTCCTCCTATCCAACCGATGGTATTATTAACAAATGATATCGATCTCAGTGAACTTGATGTATTACTCGTTTGAGGTAGCCACGCAATCTTCTGAATATTTAGTGTGATATTACTATTACCGGGGTGAACAGGAGATTGATTGCTATAATCATAACCATATCCCGCTGGAAGATTGTCAAAACCAAGATAATAGTTATAATAATATCTCGTGACATGAAGTGTGAAATTACCTGTCGTGGGATCAGTCATGGCATTAGTCTGTCCACTATCAGAAACGTGGGCACGAATATTAAATGAAAGATTATTAGGTAACTTGCCATCGACTGTAACCCTACCAGTAATATAATCGTCGGTAAGATATGCCGTGAGATCAACACGTATACTATCATGCTCATGTAACGAGAACGAACCAGTATGTGGCGGAAAATAGGTCGGCGCGACACCGTCACTCATCGATTGCAATCCCCAGAGTGGAGCTGAATTGATTTGACTTAATGAAAATCCAAATTGAAAAAAACCGTTAACATCAGTTCTTACATATTTGCTACTTCCACTTCCATATCGGGGATAGCAACGCACTTGAACATTTTGCAATATATGGTTATCCTCACCTTTCAAATAACCAACTATTTGAGCAACCGGTTTAACAAATGAAAAATTGATTCCAGTATAACTCATTGTGAGAGTCAGTGTTGTATCCCTTCTTGTCTTCCGCAAGCCTCTTTCAACAAAAAATTAAATCATTGTAAAATAATAGGTTGGCGTCTTAGGGCTTGTCAAATTGGGTGCTGCAGAGCTATATTAAGGCATGTTTATTCGAAAAAATAAGAACCGAAATAAAA
>JASEHD010000035.1:0-228 GCA_030019075.1 Bacteroidota bacterium | reverse complement strand
ACAGAACAGGAAATAGAATTTCTTTATCAGAAGGCACGTCAATATCTTCAAGAACTACAAGGGGAAATAACACTTTTTGTAAATCGGGATGATGCGTTAATAGAAAGTTATCTGAGCACAATAAAAAACGGACAGATACAAGTAATAGGTCCGGAGTT
This sequence comes from Bacteroidota bacterium, assembly GCA_030019075.1. Lineage (GTDB taxonomy): Bacteria > Bacteroidota > Ignavibacteria > UBA10030 > SZUA-254 > JASEHD01. The sequence continues at coordinate 70 of JASEHD010000035.1, read as the reverse complement.
GATATTTGGTAGAATTTATGATGCAATAGGTTTTGGTCAGGTAAAGGAAGAGCTGTTTCGACATTTGGTA
>JASEHD010000034.1 GCA_030019075.1 Bacteroidota bacterium | reverse complement strand
CAGATAAAATTCAGCATTCTTAAGAATGCTTTGTTTGCATGAGCATTGCCGTTTATGGCAATATGGTGACTTAAGCAATATTCCCGCCAGAGAGCGGTGGCCTGCATGCCGAAGGCACGCAGGCAGGGATTTCTGATCAACTCAGATCCCGCAACACAGAGCGTTGCGGGGTGACGATTCTTCAAAGCAGAGTTAGCTTCTCCCCGCTAAATAATAGGCGGGGACCGCTAACTCTGGAAGAATGGTCACTTGATCATCAATCCCGTCAGAAGGCAGCGGGATTTCTGATTAACTGACTTCGTCACTTAATCATCAACATCTTCTTCACACTCACAAATTTCTGTCCAACAGGATTATCTTCATCCGTGATTGTCTCGGCTATCATACGATAATAGTAGACACTCGATGCAAGATTCACAGTTGTAGCATCCAATTCTATCTCTTGATAGCCGTCGCCCATTTCTTCTTTGTTAAGTATCGTAGCTACTTCCTGCCCAAGAGCATTGAATATCTTTAACGTTACAAAACTTTGGCTCGGAATATAGAATTCGATAACGGTTGTTGGATTGAATGGGTTTGGATAATTTTGATAAAGTGTGAATTGTTCAGGAACGTACGCCACTGGCGGTTCGGTTGGGAATGATCCAAGGTTATTGAATGAAGCATCAAGTCGTAAGAACGGAACTTCACTAAGTGGTCGTACGGCTTTAAACTCCAGTTCTCCGCCATATTTATTCGTATCTATCGGGCCTGAGAAAGCCGCGTTGATCATTCGTATCTTTGCCCACAATGTTTCCGGATCCATACCAGATAAGGAAAACGGCATCTCACATTTTGGACTTTGAGCGGTATCTTTATACGAAGACATATTTTCGTCCACTGCGGCTGCGAGCGCGCGTATCGTCATGCCATTCATCGGATTTGTTCCACCTTGATCAAATATTAAATTGCCAAATCCACCGGGTAGTATTCTGTAATCGCTTCCCTTGATGTTTACCTGTAGTGCTATCGCTTCAGCGAAGAGTTTATTATTACCCTTAGTTGGTGTTAAATATTTTTGCTGTTTCTTTATCGAGCTGCCATTTGTGAATTTATCGAGGCAGCGTGCATCACCGATATGCGTGCGGTTGTATCTTCCCTCAACAAGAGATTTCATGACATTTTTGTATGTAAGGTGTACAACAGAATGTGGACCACCCAAACCAACTTTTAAATTTGTTCCTGCACCAGCAGAGAGTAAATTGATTGCATTTGGCATTGGTAGTCGGAGATAATTAGTATATGTTTGATGTGTATTTTTAAAAGTTGCACCACCTGCTATAAGCCATTTTTGTAGTGTAGCTTGTTGTTGCCCAAGCTTCTTGGAAAATCCGTGAAGTGTTACTTCCTCCCCAGGTTGAACATACGAGTCGAAGATTATCTGTACTTTTTTGTTTCTTAGATCAAGATATGTGATCGATCCCGGCAATGAGGAAGTTAACGTCGCTGGATCGATGGGTAATGTTACGTGTACAATCAAACTGTGAGCAGGTGCCGTTGTATCGTTGTACAGTGTAAGCCAGAATTCAGTTTTAATTGGTTTCTCAGGAATCGGTTTATGTTTTCCCTTTTGGTCAACTGCCAGTGCAAGACTCTCAGGTATAAATGTCCGGAAGGATAAACTGAAGTTATCATCAACTACATTTCCAAAATCTTTTTCGGCAACATTTTCTTCTTTACCGAGGTTCACAAAGTGTGGTTGTAGATTCTCTGGATGAGTTTGCCGCCAGTTCGAGCGCCATATTTCACTCACGGTATAATTCCCGGGCCATAAACTAGTGAAGCTGTAATTGCCATCACCATCAGTTACTTGCGATTCATTTACTGATGTTTCATAGATAGTAGTACCGTTTAGCATAATACTCCAACCACTTAATCCGGGTTCACCGGGTTCTTTTGTACCGCTTGTATCTAAATCGTCGAACTTCATACCGCTAATTGAACCGGGTTCGATCTGGTAATTACCGAAGTCGATACTATCAAGAGTTTCACCCTCATTCAATATGAGACTGTAAGAAGATGTCGGATATGATTTCCACCATCCAATATTTTTCTGATCGATCACTTCGTTTACTTCACAATTCCCAGCGGGTACACTCATAAATTGATAATATCCACTACTGTCGGTAATACGCTTCTTGTCGTAAATAATTTCATCCTCAGCATCTGTAACCACCAGCCGAATCGTAAAGCCAGGAACACCTTCCTCGTTAGGATCGCAGATTTGGTTTCGGTTTCGATCATTGAACTTCTTGCCAATAACCGCATTTGTTAATGGTGAATAGTAATTACCAAAATCTTTATTGTCAATCACGGTGTGTAAATTGGGAATCTCTATCGTGTAATATTCTTCAGCGGGATATGATTGTACCCATCCTTTTTTTGGAACTTCACGGATGATATACTTACCAGGTTGGAAAATGTAGAGCTGATATTGCCCGAGAGAATCTGTTCGGTCAAAATCGATTTCATTACCAAGTGTATCTGTTAAAAGAATTTTCCACTCAGGAAGTAATGTGTCACCCTCATCATATATACCGTCTTTATCAAGATCATGGAATTTTATACCATTAACGAAACTTGCATGAGTATAATTACCAAAGTGAACACTATCAACTAATGTGTCGGGAGTAGAAAGGGTAATATCCCATTGACCCGAGATTGGATAAGTTTGTGTCCAGTTCGGTTGTAAAGTTTCTGTGATAGTATATGAGCCAAGTGGAAGCGGCAGCCAGTATCGCCCACGATAATTAGTCCGGGTTGTTAATGAAATTCCATTCCCAGTTCCAGTGATTAGCCACTCTTTAATTCCGCGTTCACCGATATCTTTTACGTGATTTTCATTGAGATCAAAAAACTTTTTACCTGTTATCATTCCGCTTTGATCGAATATTAAAACGTCATCCACGTACCAACCGGGAAATTCATTAAACAATGAATCGCCCGTATCAAAGTAAAACCTGAGATTAATATTATTGTTGACGTATGGAGAAAGATCAAGAGTAGAAATCATCCAACCCTTGCTGTCACCGCATGGTGCTGAACCGTACCCGCCCCGAAGATGTATCCAGTTCGAGCCACCATCAATGCTGACATCAACCATACAAAAATCCCAACCAAGCTCGGTTGCATAGTTTTCTGTGAATAATAACTTCACAGGTGCAATTGCTCCTGTTAAATCAATTGATGGTGAAACGAGTGCGTTGTTTATCCGAGTTCCGTTGTTGTAATTATGCTGTAGTTCAATACCGCCCCACCAGCTTGTGGTTGGCGAGCATGAATTTGATATAGTCTGGTGCCATAAATCTGAACCACTATATGCTATCGTTGACCATCCATTGACACTGCAAAATATTTAGAAGAATAACAAGCTTAAAAAACATTTATTATTTACCTAAACATCTCATAATTCTTGTAACTGGTAGAATGGTGTATCTTATTATCATTCATATAGTTACAACGATAATTATTACGATTCTGGATGCTAATATTTTAAGAATAATTGGAGGAGGTTGGGGTCGGTTAATAGAATAGAAAAACCTGACAGGTTTTGAAAACCCGTCAGGTTTAATAAAAGGAAATTACGTTTTTATTTGATAGTTAATTCATTTAAAATATTTTGTGCATTAGAAAATTTATCTAATACAAACAATATGTATCTTGAATCAACATTGATGGAACGATTAAACGGCTCCTGATAAACATAATCACCCACAACAGCTTCCCAGTTACCATCAAACGCTAAACCGATAAGCTCGCCTTTTCCGTTAATTACCGGACTGCCTGAGTTACCCCCTGTAATATCGAGGTTCGCAATGAATGCTACGGGAACATCGTTTAATCGTGGATCAGCATATTTACCAAAATCTTTCGTCTCCCATAATTGCTGAAGTTTTTGTGGTACGATGAAAGGATCCTCACCAGTTTCTTTTTCCATGATACCACCAAGCAAAGTTTGATAATCATAATGTACCGCATCGCGTGGATTGTATGATTTGATAACTCCATGTGTTAACCGTAATGTCCGGTTTGCATCGGGGTAAATATCAAAACCTTTCCATGCCATGTGTGCTTCTAACAATTTCGAGCGAAGCAATCCGATCTTTGCATTGAAAGCTGAAGATTTTGGCATAATCTGACTGAAGTCTTTGTCTAATTCATTTGAGAATCTTACAAACTCATCATCCAATATATCATCAGCATCTTTTGATAGTAATTTTAAACAGCCCTCTGTGGTCAATAGTTTTGTATCATCGTATAAATCGTCAACGAATTCACGAACTGCACAATTGCGTTTTTCGCCTGTCTTGTTGCCGATTATTTTTTGTATAATTTTAATTTGTTGATCTGGAGGTAACTCGGCGGCTTTAAGAATCATTGCTGTTAGTACATCTTTGTCAACAACAAAATTTGTATTTTTATAAGTATTAGGGAAAGCATCCTTTAGCTCATTATACATCGCTGTGGGTGGTTTGATCTCACCTGTTGAATCTTTGGTGAATGATTTTGCAAAATTCCGAAACCTATTTGATAAACTAAGGACATCGGAACTGCCCATCAATTGTGACATGATTATTTGTTTCTGGTTGAATGTCTTTAGGTCATCGAATAATGTGGCTATATCGGAGAGTACTGTTCCATATTTATTCTCTAATTCAGGATCGGTGCTTAGGAACTCACTGAATTTCGTTTCCTCTTCTTTGCGGAGCTTAAGAATATCTGCACGCCTCATTCCTTCTAACGTGCCTTGATAATTTTTATAGGCATTTGCCATACCACGCCACCGACCAGCATATTTTATTTCCGTTGCGCGGTCATTCTTTCCGGCAGCTTCAATGATGTCCATTCTCATTTTGAAAAGCTCCATATTTAATGGCAATGTTTCGTCTTTCGCCAGAAGAATTTCAGGGGATGTGCGATAACGAAATGTTCTGCCGGGGAATCCCAATATCATAGCAAATGAATTCTCGGTATATCCTTGTGTCGAGATTGGTAAATATACTTTTGGTTTGTATGGAACGTTTTCCTTTGAATACTTTGCATGTTTGCCATCTGGAGCAATGTAAACACGCATCAACGCAAAATCACCTGTATGCCGTGGCCAATACCAGTTATCAACTTCACCACCGTAATTCCCGATTGATGTCGGAGGTGCATAGACGAGCCGGACATCTTTAAAGACTTCGTACTTATACATGAAATATTTCACACCGTTGTAAAATTCTGAAATTCGGAATTCATATTCGGTATCTCCCTTTTCTCGCTTTTCGATTTCTCGCATCTTGGACTGGATAGCTTTCGCTCGCGAGTCGGTGGACATTGTATCGTTGACAGCACCTAATACTTCAGTTGTTACATCGGTAATGCTAACGACCACTTGAGCATTGTAACTCGGAATTGAAATTTCTTCTTCTTTTGTATTTGCAAGGAAGCCATCCTTCAAGCGGTCTTCTTCAACTGAACTTACCGATTGAATCGCACCGAATGCGACGTGATGGTTAGTCAGTATCAATCCCTCTGCGGAGATGAACGAGCTGGTACCACCACCGAGAAGTACGATCGCGTCTTTTAAACTTGTACCATCAGGGTTATAAATACCTTCCAACGGTATTTGCAGCCCATTTTTTTGCATATCGGAAATGGGAAGTTTACCGAGTTGGTTAAGCATCCACATTCCTTCATCTGGGAAGGTAAGACCGGAGAAGAGGAGAAAAATAACAAAAGGTAAAGCGAGACGAAAAACTCTGTTTTTCATGAGAAACTCCATATTATAATTAAAGGAATTGTATCTATGTAGACGAAGACGACTTCGGGAAAAAACAAACTCAAAATAAGCACTGTCGTTACTTAATTCGGTGAAACTCTGCCGGCTTCGGGAATGCTTTTGTATTTTCGGCGTATCTTAAAACTAATTGCTGTAATTCTTCAGTTGAGGCAGTAAGAATAATTTGGTCGCTTAAACGGGCATGAGCAATTTTAAATGCATTGTTATCAATCATCCTTTCCAGCCAATCATTATCGAGCATCGAGAGTTTGAGCAGATCACCATCTAACCAGACTCTTGAAATTGTGTGAACTGATAGAAGGTGAAAATTATAGAATCCGTTTTTCACTTTCGTATCAGGTTTGCCGGGATAGATATCAAGGAACAGATATTTATCTAACCGCCCGAGTTGAGCAATAAATTTCGACGTATCTCCCGGAACCTTTTTACCCATCTTGTCATCATATTCTGCTTCGTAGTGAAGCAGGGTGTATTCTCTTTCACCAGCTTTTTCAAATGTCCACGTATTCTTTCCGTCCTTCTCAACCCATGTGCCAACAAGCTTTACCTCGAAGATAAGATCAGCATCAGTAAATAATGGATAAAGGGAGCGCACACAACCTGAGAGGAGGAGTACGAGAATAAATGTTATGATATATTTTCGTTGCATAAATTTTATCTCCAGTTTATAAAGTAGAAATGTTAAATAAACAGTAAACGAATGTAAAAATTTTATATAGAAGAAACAAAATAAAAATTGCTTTGGTTATCTTAATAAAATCAGTTTTTTTGTTTCGATCGATTTATCACTTTGCAATTGGTAAAAATAAATTCCACTCGATAATCTGCTGGCATTCCATTCAACATAGTGTTTTCCTGCATCTATTCTGTCAGATAGTAATGTTTCGAGTTCTCTTCCGAATATATCGTAAATTTTCAGTATTACGTATGCAGGTGTCCCGATTTCAATTTGGATTTTTGTTGAGGGATTGAAGGGATTTGGATAATTTTGATGAAGCTCGAATATTCCCGGCGAATATGGTTGACCGAGATTATCCTTCAGATCAGTCGGAATAGTCATGCAGTTCGATAAGTCAAATTGATTATTCGGGTAAACTGCGTAATTATTTGGTGGACAATTTTCAAAGTAGTTATACTGAGCGTTAATAATCGGACCGGAACCATTTCTATAAATATCCCAACCCAAATACGCATAATTCCAATAAAATGAGTTTGCAGTAGATAGGTTGCCACCAATGATGGGGTTTGATGTTGAGTCGGTCCAAATTCCGCCTCCAAAGTAACAATTACAATCACAAAACCATGTGATTGAATTGAATGAAATGCTGTTTGAATAAATTAATGGATTAGATGAGTCTTTTATTGCGATGCCACCTCCCCGATTTGAGCAGGAACGTAAACTACTTTCTATGATAATGTTGTTTAGAATTGTTGGTGATGCTTTCTTAATGAAAATTCCACCGCCATAAAGGCCATCTCCATCCAATGTACCATTACCATTTTTGATTGTAAACCCCGTAATTATCGCTGCCTGAGTTTCACCCTGCGAAAAAGTAATAATGGTACCCAAACTATCCTTTGTTATTGTGGTCTCTGTGATATAATCCTTATTGCCCGTTGTCAGAAATAGTGATCCAAGTGTGATGTCCTTACCAAGGAAATTAATTCTTTCATAATATATTCCCGGTGAAACTAATACAGTATCTCCCGGTACTGCCAAATTTATTGCTGCTTGAATCGTCGGTTGATCTTGTGGAACACGAATAGTAGCTGCAAACAAAACCATCTGGATTGACATTCCAAGTAGAATGTAAATAAATATTTTTAGTGACATATGAACCTCCGTTCATGTATAAATTATCATCTTATATCAGAATTAATTTAATCTATTTCTGCAATAAAAGCAAAGAAAAATACGTTCCTTGCAACTCCCCCCATTTTTTGGTATATTCTAAACAGAAAATCCCGCTATGGAACATATCCGAAATTTTTGTATAATCGCACACATTGATCACGGTAAGTCGACTATCGCCGACCGGCTGCTTGAACGCACAGGAACACTAACTGAGCGCGAGATGAAATTCAATCAAGTCCTGGATGACATGGAGCTTGAGCAAGAGCGTGGAATAACCATCAAGTTGCACGCCATTCAGATGAAATATAAAGCAAAGGACAATAAGAACTATACTCTCAATCTTATCGATACACCCGGGCATGTTGATTTCTCGTATGAAGTATCACGCTCACTCGCTGCTTGTGAAGGAGCGATTCTCGTCGTTGATGCGTCGCAAGGTGTGGAGGCACAAACAATAAGTAACTTGTATCTTGCAATCGATGCAGGTTTGGAAATCATTCCGGTTGTAAACAAGATAGATCTTCCAAGCGCGATGGTTGAACAGGTCAAACATCAGATCATGGACTTGATCGGCTGTAAAGAGGAAGATATCATTCTAACAAGCGCCAAAATGAAAATTGGTGTAGATGAAATTCTCGAAGCAGTAGTAAAACGTATTTCTCCACCCGCCGGTAATCCTGATGCACCACTGAAAGCATTAATTTTTGATTCGATTTTCGATGGTTATCGCGGCTCGGTGGTTTATATCAGAGTGTTTCAAGGAACCTTGAAAGAAAAAGATAGAATAAAGTTTTTTGCAACTGATAAACTTTTCGATGCAGAAGAGGTTGGTATTCTTGAAATGCAGCGGATGAGAACAAAAGAACTTTCCGCTGGCGATGTTGGATATTTAATTCCGGGGGCGAAGGAATTACACGACACTAAAGTCGGCGATACAATTACGAACGCCGATAATCCTGCGGAAGGACCTCTTCCGGGTTATAAAGAAGCCAAGCCGATGGTGTTTGCCGGACTCTATCCAGTGAATGCTGATAATTTTGCCGAGCTGCGGGATTCACTTGAAAAACTTCGGATGAACGATGCCTCACTTATTTTTGAGCCAGAGTCATCCGTAGCACTCGGTTTTGGTTTTCGTGCCGGATTCCTGGGATTACTCCATATGGAAATTGTTCAAGAACGACTTGAGCGTGAATATGAACAGGAGCTAATTACAACCGTTCCTAACGTTGAATACCGTGTTTTAAAACGGGACACAGAGATTGTTTTAGTCGATAATCCGGCGTTTATGCCCTCATTGGGCGATATCGAACATGTCGAGGAACCGTTTATTAAGGCACAAATCATCACACCGACTGAATACATCGGAAACATTATGAAGTTATGCACTGATCGTCGTGGAGTTTATAAAAACACGACATATCTCGATCCCACACGCGCCGATCTGAGATATGAACTGCCTTTGTCTGAAATTATTTTTGATTTTTACGACAAGCTGAAATCTACATCGCGTGGTTATGCATCGCTCGATTACGAATTTCTTGAATATCGCGAATCTGACCTGGTTAAATTGGATATTCTATTAAATGGAGAGTCGGTTGATGCCCTCTCGACGATTGTTCATCGGGATAAAGCATTCGAGTGGGGGAAAAAACTTTGTGCAAAACTCCGTAAACTGATTCCTCGTCAAATGTTCGAAGTCGTTATTCAGGCAGCCATCGGAAGTAAAGTCATTGCACGCGATACTATCTCAGCCATGCGGAAAAATGTGATTGCCAAATGTTACGGCGGTGATATTACACGGAAAAGGAAGCTGTTAGAGAAACAAAAAGAGGGGAAAAGACGTATGAAACAAGTCGGAAGAGTCGAAATTCCACAAGAAGCATTTTTAGCAGTTCTTTCGATGAAAGAATAAGGAAATAAAAATTAATCATAAGAGAAAAATAATGAAGAGCCCAGCACATTCAACTGAACCGAAATCATCTCAGAATAATTTTATAACGAAGGTAAAAGCCGCACTGAAAGAATTCGCCATCGTATTTGGGGCGTTCCTCGTCCTGAATAGTTTTGTTATCGCTTCGTTCCAAGTGCCTACCGGATCGATGGAGAACGAAATCATGACCGGTGATTTTCTGCTTGTTAACAAATTTCTTTATGGTGGGACAACGCCGAGAACAATACCTTTCACGGACATTAAGATACCAGCATTTAAATTGCCTGCGTTTTGGTCGGTTGAGCGTGGTGATGTTATAGTGTTTATGTTCCCCGGCATGCGTGACGAAGTTCAGCCGCATCAGTTTGCCTATTATCTGAAGAGGTGCATGGCGCTGCCTGGTGATACATTACAGATAATAAATCGTGTGGTATATGTTAATGGGAATCCAGCACCCATCCCGCGAAATATGAAATTCAATTCACCATATATAAGGTCCAGCAATCAACATGATCCGCGTATCTTTCCTTATGGTGCCCCTTTCAACGAGGATAACTATGGTCCGATTGTCATACCAAAGAAGGGGGACGTCATTCAGCTTACGCATGAAAATTTTTTCCAATGGAATACTTTCATCGGACGAGAAAACCACACTGTTGTCATTAACAAGGGAAAATTTTTTATCGATGGCAACGAAAAAACTAGTTACACAGTCGAAAAAGATTATGTCTTCGGTATGGGTGACAATCGGGATAATAGTCTTGACAGTAGATTCTGGGGATTCATTCCAATGGAAGCAATTGTGGGGGCACCGCTAATCGTCTATATGTCGTGGGATCCTGATATTTCAATTTTCGATTTAGGAAGAAAATTACCTACTATCAGATGGGAGCGTTTAGGTACTTTAGTAAATTAAATTCGTATCATGTCGCTGTTTAAAAAAAAGATATTGAGGGATGGGGGCATAATTATTTTTGTTACAATCGCTGCTGCGATTATTCTTAAAACGTACATCATCGGTGCTGTGTGTGTACCCACTTCCTCGATGGAACCAACTCTCCTTATAGGTGATCATGTCTTCATTAATAAAATGATACACGGGGTCGAACCAATATTGGCATCATTTCCACTTATCCGATTCCCGATAAATAAAAATATTGAAAGAGGAGATGTGCTTCTTTTCGAGCTTCCTCAAATTAATAGTGTTGTTTCAGAAACACCATTATATTTTTTAAAACGATGCATCGGATTGCCGGGTGATACAATAATCGTAACCAAGGATGAAGTATTTGTGAATAATAAAAAGATAAATTTTCCATATAAGCAAAATTATGATGAATGGGCACCGCTGATAGAGAAAGAAGGACATCGAATTGAAAAAATAATGGATGAGATTTATATTGACGGGATTCCAGCAAAAAGTTATACGATTGAGAAGGACTATCTATTTGTCTTAGGTGATAATATTCAACATAGTTACGATAGCCGGCATTGGGGGTTTTTAAATCAGGATAAGATTGTTGGGAAAGCTATAATGATTTATTGGTCTATATCTCAGAAGGAATATGTTCAAAAATTTTCAGAATATTTTCATTCGGTACGCTGGGACCGTGTCGGTTCTTTCATACGATAATCCATCACAGTAAATCTTCGACGAATCCTTTGGCAAGTATTTATATTCATATACCATTCTGCGAGCGAAAATGTATCTATTGTGATTTTTATTCTGTCGAAGATTTATTCAGTGCAGAGATGTATCTTGATGCACTCAAGAATGAGATTGAAATGTATGCCGATTATGGTATTAAGGAAGAAGTTGAAACTATCTATTTCGGCGGAGGCACTCCTTCTTTACTTAAATCTCAAAGTATCGTTGATATCTTGCATGACTTGAAAAAAACGTTTTCCATCCGAGCCGATGCTGAAATTACTATCGAAGTTAACCCGGGAACCGTCAAAGAAGAAAAATTAAGATCATATCGCGAAGCCGGGATTAATCGAATAAGCATTGGTGTTCAATCGTTCGATGATGGAGATTTAAAATTTTTAACGAGGATTCATTCTGTTGAACAAGCTATCCAAACTATTCAGATTGCAAGATCATGTGGATTTGAAAATCTCAGCTTAGATATGATATATGCTCTTCCGTCCCAATCTCTCGTAACGTGGCAGAAGAATCTTGACCGGGCAATCAGCTTTAATCCCGAACATATCTCTGCCTACGGTCTCACCATCGAAGACGAAACGCCATTGGGGCGTTTGGTAAAACAAAACGAAATAATACCTGTGCAACTTGATAATGAAGCAGCGATGTACGAGCTGACGATGGAGTGTCTTCAAAAGAGGGGATATGAACATTATGAAGTCTCGAATTTTTCAAAGCCGGGATTCAAATCAAAACATAACTGCAATTACTGGAATCACTCAAATTATTTAGGTTTAGGTCCATCTGCACACTCATTTTGGGGGAATAAACGCTGGTGGAATCATGCAAATATTGCCATCTACTGTAAAATGCTTCAAAGTGATAGTTTCCCGATAGCAGGCTCTGAAGTCTTAGGTAATGAACAATTGTTAGAAGAAGCAATAATGTTAGGATTGCGAATGGGGGAAATAGATTTTCGTCGAGTAGAGTTGAGATTTGGTGGAGATTATTATAAAGAAACAGAACCAATTTTGCAGAATCTTGTTTCAAGTCGTCTCATCACGCTTGAAAACCACGTCTTAAAACTAACCGATAAGGGTTTTTTACTCTGCGATGAAATAGCAAAACGTCTCATTGCCAAAGTTACCCCATAACCTTTCTTGCGAATGTTTGAGATTTCTTCTATATTAAAAACGCATTGTTATTTTTTCAAGTTAACCTTTTGAGGATTGAATGTCAGATATAAAAATTAACCGAATAGTTGCGGTAAGTGTATTTTTTCTCAGTGCTCTCGTTTATTTTTTAACTCTATCAACGACTGTTGTTTTTTGGGATGTTGGAGAGTTTATAGCAGCGTCAGTTTTGTTACAAGTCCCGCATCCACCGGGTGCCCCGTTATTTCTCCTAATAGGGCGGATCGCATCTTTTTTCCCAATTTTCATTGATATCGCAGCCAGAGTTCACGCGATATCAGCGATTTCAAGCGCGATCGGTGTAATGTTTCTCTATTTGATCGCTGTAAAAGTTATCACACATTTTCGAGGCTCACCTGCATCAGTTATTGATAAATTAATAGTTTATGGATCATCGGCGATTGGTGCATTAACTTTAGCATTCAGCACAACATATTGGGACAATGCTATCGAAGCGGAGGTTTATGGACTAAGTATGTTGTTTGTGGCGCTGATTATCTGGCTTGCGATGCGTTGGTGGGAACGTTCAGAGGAGCCGCACAACGAAAAATATATACTTCTAATCGCTTATCTGGTAGGGCTTTCGGTTGGTGTCCATTTGCTTGCTGTGCTGGCGATTTTTCCTGTTTTGATGTTGATATATTTCCGACGGTATGAGTTTAACCGTAACTCACTTATTAAATTTAGCATCGTTGCAGTTATTATTTTCTTTGTTATCTACCCTGGTGTAGTTCAATTCTTACCATCAATGCTCGATGGAGAGTTTAAAGGATTTAAAAGCGAGTTTCTTCCGTTTTTACCTCCACTGATGATAATTGCTGCAGCTTATGGTGTTCATCGCGCTTATAAAACTAAACACAAAATGCTGCAGGTTGCATGTTTATCATTTTTATTAATTGTTTTGGGTTATACAACTTACACACTTGTTATCATGCGTGCGAATGTAGATAACCTGCCTATGAATGAGAATACACCGCACGACTTAGCGGGCTTGACGAGTTATCTCGGCCGTGAACAATATGGCGATACACCATTATTGAAAGGTGAGAGTTGGAATAATGATCAACAAAATTTCGTCGGAAAATTGTTTCCACGACGCTGGTCACGTGAGGAAATGCATAAACCCACGCGAATGAATTACTCGAGTGATGGCGATTTCTTTTGGCGATACCAGGTCAATCATATGTTCGTTCGGTATGTGTTATGGAATTTTGTAGGACAGGAAGGTGATTGGCAGGATGCTGGTTTTAGCTGGAAACCGACTTGGGGTATTCCACTTCTGCTTGCTTTGTTTGGATTATGGTATCATTTTAAAAAAGATTGGAAAATAGCACTCGTTTTCTTACTAATGTTTTTGGCGATGGGATTAATTTTGGACCTCTTCCAGAATCAACAAGAACCCCAACCCCGTGAACGTGACTACTTTTATGTTGGTGCTTATTTTGTAATTGCACTATGGATCGCGATAGGTTTAATTGGTTTAATCGATCTGGTTCGTAAACAAATCGCTCAAGATAGAATATTCAAAACTACTGCTTCCGGAATGGTATTCTTAGGCATGTTAGCATTACCCGTTAATCTCTTAAGAATAAATTGGCACGATCACGATCGGAGTAAAAATTATATTGCATGGGATTATTCGTATAATCTACTGCAAAGTTGTGATCAGGATGCAATTCTATTTACAAACGGTGATAACGATACATTCCCGCTTTGGTATTTACAAGATGTTGAAGAAGTAAGGCGGGATGTTAGGATCGTGAACCTGAGCTTAGTGAATACATCGTGGTATATCAAACTTCTAAAAAATCAAATGCCTCACGGGGCGAAGAAAGTGCCAATCTCTTTTAGTGATCAACAAATCGAGCGGATCTCACCTTATGCGTGGAAACCGCGGCAATTAGATATCCCAGTTTCAAAAGAAGCATTCGACAGATTTATCAGCTCTGACCAGCCAAAGCAACCAGCGCTCCAGCTTGCTGACTCAAGCGTTATCAAACAGGGCAAAATTTCTTTCACAATGAGCGGTATTCCCTATCAAGGCGATATCCGGGTACTACGCGTACAAGATATTATGGTACGGGATATAATTATGGCAAATCGTTGGGAACGCCCAATCCACTTCGCTACTACATGTTCTCCCGATTCAAAGATCGGACTTGATCAATACCTCTGGATGCAGGGATTAACATTTAAATTTAAACCCATTAAAATTCCGCCAAACGATATGGGAATGGACTTTGATATAATGGCAGCAAATGTATTAGCTGTCGATGTTAAACCATCGAAGACTTCACAGTCAGGGTATCTCTTCAGAAATTTAAATGATCCTGACACTTTTTATGATGAGAACGTTCAACGAATGGTCATGAATTATCGTCTCAATTTTATTCGCTTAGCAGAATATGCATTACGAATAAAGAACGATACGGTGAAAGCGAAATTAATTTTGAGTAGAATGGAGGATATAATCCCGATCGATATAATCAAGACGCAAGAATGGCGTGTTCTCACATACATCATGCAAATGTTTAATCAATTAGATGATCGAAAAAATAGTGAAAAGTACGCTAAGATTATTGAAAAAATGTCTTGGGACATGATCAACTCAAACCGCGTAGATGCGGAAGATCCATTATTGCCGTATCAGTCACTTGTTGAAATTTACGAGCGGCGACAAGATTATGTATCTGCCATCGATATCCTAAAGCGTGTATCAGCACTTTATCCTAATGTACAGGGTCTTTCAGCTCGTATTCAAGAATATGAACAAAAAATGAAAGGACTAACCACCACTGATACGAATAAGGCAAAGTAAATTCGTATACTCATACCTTCTTATATTGCAATGGGTGGGATGGCTTTCATCCCACTTCAGCAATTTAATGTTATGATATTCTATGAAGATCCTCGTATTCAATTGGCAGGATATTAAAAATCCATTAGGGGGAGGGGCAGAAGTTCATTTCCACCAAATCTTTTCACGCATCGCAAAGATGGGTCATCAGGTTACTCTCTATTGTTCATCCTTTGATGGGGCGCTAAAAGAAGAAACCATAGATGATATACGTGTAATCCGCGAAGGAGGGAGATACCTTTTCAACTTTCGAGCTCCCTTCCGATATTGGACTCAATTTCACAAAGAGCATTACGATATCGTGATTGATGATATGAATAAAATTCCATTTTTCACGCCGGTGTACGTTCGTGAGCCGTTATTTTGCATCATTCATCATTTATTTGATAAAAGTATTTTTAAGGAAGCACCATTCCCATTTGCATTATATGTTTTTCTTATGGAGAAATTAGGCATCGCTGTACTTCGAGCGAAAAAAATTCCACTGTTCGTTGTTTCGCCAAGCACACGTGCTGAAATGTTATCGAAAGGTTTCCAAGAAAAATCTATTTACTACGCATACAATTGTGTCGATCATAATCTCTACCGGCTGGGAGTCGCTACTCGAAGCTCAACACCGTTGATTGGATATTTTGGACGACTAAAAAAATATAAATCAATCGATCATCTCCTCAGAGCATTTGTCATAGTCAAAGAAAAAATCCCCAATATCAAGCTTGTTATTATTGGAGACGGTGATTATCGGAAAACTCTTGAAAATATTGCTAAAGATATTGGGATTAATGAATCGGTTCAATTCACGGGATACGTGGATGAAAATGAAAAAGTGAAATTGCTCCAAAAGGTATGGTTTATGGTCAATACATCCTCAAAGGAAGGATGGGGGTTAACGGTTATTGAATCGAATGCATGTGGTACAACTGTAATAGGAAGCAATGTCCCTGGACTTCGCGACGCGATAAAGGACAGAGAAACGGGGCTGCTTTATGAATTTGGAAATATTTCTCAGCTTGCTGATAAAATGCTTCTTCTTTTGATGGATCAGACGTTAAGGGATGAACTTGCAAAAAATGCACATTCGTGGTCGAAAACATTCGAATGGGATGTCGTAGCATCCCAGACGATTGATTTATTAAAGGATAGATTAAATAAAAAAGGATAGGGATTACCTCTGAAATTCAAATTGACTATCCTTTTCATTTCTGCGTTTGATGCTCCTTTCATACGAGATGATCTTGAAACACTGAAAAAACATTTCATCGTTAATAAACAAATAGATAGTGGAATATGGGCAGCGGTGAAAATTCTTTTTCGCGTAATAAATGTCGATGTTGTTTTTTGCTGGTTCGCTTCGGTGTACGCATTTATTGGCGTTGCCCTGGGAAAAATATTTGGTATAAAATCTATTATCGTTATTGGTGGTGTAGATGCTGCCAAGGATAAGCATTTACGATACGGTATCTGGTTATCTCGATGGAAATCGGTACTGGTGCGTTATGCGGTGTGTAATGTAACATATGTTTTAGTCGGTGATTATTCTTTGAAGCAGAAACTTATCGATCTTGCTGAATATGACGGTGGAAATATTCTCTACGTGCCTCCGGGATTTGATACGTCCTACTGGAAGTTAGTTGGTGAAAAAGAACCCTTTGTACTGACAGTCGCTTCAGCAAACGAAGATAAGCGATTGTTGGTAAAAGGGATTCCAATATTAGTTGAAACTGCAAGACAATTAAAGGACGTTACATTTATAGTCATAGGTGTTGATCCTGCATTAGCATTCAAATTAGAACCTCCATTTAATATGACTTTTTATGCTTCGATGGAGCGGAAAGATTTACTCCCATTCTATCAACGAGCAAAAGTATATTGCCAGCCATCTATTCATGAAGCAGTCTCGTACACAGTAAGGGAAGCGATGTTGTGTGGATGTATTCCTGTTACAACGGCAGTTGGAGGTATGCAGACAGCAGTTGCCGATATAGGCATCCTTGTGCCACCGAACGATAGTGCGATGCTGGCAAATGCCATTAGAGAAGCGCTTCAGATGGATGAAAGCATCGGTCGGATGGCACGTGCCCGGATTGTTTCTTTATTTCCGAAAGAAAAAAGAGAAGCCGAACTATTACGTATTATCGAGAAGCTCAAGGGATGAAACGATTCTCGAAAAATTTTATCTCGATCATCGGGAGCGATATTGCACGTCGTATTTTAGGATTTTTAACAATTGCTTATCTCGCCAGAAAAGTTGGAACATCTCAATTCGGGGCAATCAATATTGGTTTCACGGTTCTCTCGTATGCTATCATATTTAGTACTTTTGGATTAAGCTCATTCGGAATTCGGGCGGTTGCAAAAAATGAAATTGCCGGTCTCGTCAACCGTATAATCAGTATCCGTCTAATGATGGCTTTGATTGCGTTCATGGGGATTGTAACGATTACGTATATCATAAGCTTAGATGCAGACACTTCCAATTTAATAATAGTTTTTTGCCTTTCCTTATTTCCTTTTGCCTTCTTACTCGATTGGTTTTTCCAGGGCAAAGAACGCATGGGTATAATCGGCTTAGGAAGACTCATATCAGCCTCGATCTATTTAATATTGATTTTTATTTTCGTTCGATCCTCAGAGGATATTTTATGGGTCGCTATAGCGTCTGTGGTTGGTGAGCTAACCGCCTCTTTTATTCTTTGGATATTTTATAAGAAGATTTTTCAAAGTAAGCGATTCAAATTTTCGATATCGAAGTGGAAGTCGTTAATAAAACAGTCATTCTCACTCGGTTTCGGTTCGATTCTCGGCAGCTTCAGCGTCAATCTACCGCCGATAATGCTTGGTATCATTTTAACAAACAGTGATGTTGGAATTTATAGTGCAGCGAGTAAACTTGTATTTTTTTTACTTATGTTCGACCGTGTGATTGCTACACTACTCTTGCCGGCATCTTCACGTCTTTTTGCAAGCTCAGCCGAAGCATTAGAATCAGCCCTAAACAAGGCGCTCAAATGGATTGTTATAATAGCTCTTCCAATTTGTGTTGGCGGGGTGATTCTTGGGGATGAAATCATGCTGATTGTCTTCGGAACTCAATATACTCAGGCAGTTGATATTTTCCGAATCCTTATCTGGTATCTCTTGTTCACCATGCTTCATACTGTGTATGCATCAGGATTGATCGCTATCGGAAAAGAAAAAATATTTGGTGCGGTAATGTTTATTAGTATGATTATCCATCTTTTTTCAATCGTAATATGTATTAAATATTTTGGTGTTGCTGGTGCTGCTGCTGCAATGGTTGTTTCGGAATTGGCGACATTCGTTATTATGCGTCAGCGTCTTCAACTCTTTAACAAAGTTTGTCTGCCGCGAACAATGTTCCAAATTATCGTTTCTGTGATTATCATGGGTTGTGTCGTTGTTTTATTAAAGGACTTGAACGTTTTCTTTATTATCTTAGCAGGTATGGTCGTATATCTTATATCTCTTTTTACTACAAAAGCATTATCTTTTCACGAAGTAGATGATCTTCTCAAGCGGATCTAATGATAATTAATGTCGGAATATTTAGTCGTTTTCAATTTGGATGGCAGATTCTTCTACAGCAAGCCGGAGTGCCTTTTACTATTGCTAACAGTGAATTATCGGTAAGCCAATATAGCGCACTTGTCGTAGGGGATAGTATAGATGATGATGTTGTTCAGCAAATCAAGAGATACTTAGCTGATGGTGGAGCCGTACTCTGTTCAGGGGAAATATTTTCTCGATTATCAAAATCACAAGGCACGGTAACGTTCATCCGATATCTTTTTGAAGAAGATAATTCTGATTTTACTGGAATCGGATTAGTTGATGTTTTTACTAAATGTAATCTGCCGAGGAATGCTAACGCTCTACGGACCAACGATGGTAAGCGTGGTGCATTCTTGAGTGAATATAGAGGCGGAATAATAATTGCGCTTCCATTCGATGCTGGCAAGTTGGTGCTGGATAACCGAACCGTTGCAAAATCATTTTATGCCAAAGGTCAACGTTTACCGTTTGAGCGTGTGTCATTAATTTCAAAAGGTAATCTGTTAAGACTTGTAGTGCGTTCGTTAGAGATTCTTCATCATCAGCGCGGATTACCATTTGTTCACAAATGGTATTTTCCTGAAGATTCTTCTACAGTATTTTGCTGGCGTATTGATACCGATTATGCTCTTCAATCGGAGATTGAAAAACTCGCCTCTTTACTGCAAGCTGAGGGAATTCCTGCAACGTGGTTCGTACATGCTAAAGCTCAAGAGAAATTTTTCAAAATATTCAACGAGATGAATAATCATGAAATTGGAATTCATTGTTATGAGCATCAAACATACAAAGATTATCATCGTAATATTCAAAATATCCGAAAGGTGATAGAGGTATTCAACCGGAATGGGCTTCGAGCAGCAAGCTATGCTGCCCCTTTCGGAAAATGGAATGATGGAATTGCACGGGCAATAAATGAGTGTGGTTTTGATTATTCATCAGAATTTTCATATGATTATGATAACGTTCCATCGTATCCTTTAATTGATGGAATATTTTCAGCAACTTTACATGTCCCGATTCACCCAATCTGTATCGGGAGCTTACGGCGACAGGGATTCGATGAAAGTGCGATGGTTGAGTATTTTGAGAATGTACTGAAAAGAAAATTGAGCTTAAAAGAGCCCATTCTTTTGTACCATCATCCAAGAGATGGGAATGAGAATGTATTAAAGAGTATTTTTAATTTTGTTAGAAATAATGGTATTAAAGTGCAAAAAATGATTGAATATTCACAATGGTGGAAGAGAAGAATCGAGAGTGGTATTCAAATAATGTTCGATCACCAAATATTAACACTCGCTTCCTCAGACGCACCGAGCGACGTGTGGCTTCACCTCACCAAACCGGATGGAACTGAATCATTTATGCCAGTTCAACCAAGAATTGATCTTCAAAAATTAATTTGGAAGTCACAATCACAACCTTTGCCGCTTCCCAATGACATACATCGAATTCGAAAATTCAATCCCCGCATTCCTCTCAATCTTACAGAGGATTATCTTTTAAAGATATTCAGGCGTTAACAATGAAGCGCATATCCCATATCTCAAATCGCATATCTATTGTATGAACGTCTGCTTCATTTCATATCAATCGGTAATGCTATTGAAGGGAGGACCCCGAACCCAAATATTACAGACAAAGCGAGAGTTGGAAAAATTAGGTGTAAATATTTCACTTTATAACCCATGGGCGGAATTTCACAAAACAAGTTTTGATCTCGTCCATATCTTCGGTGCAAATATTGGAACGTACCATTTCGCCAGAGAAATCCATAAATTGGGTGTTCCAATCGTCGTAACTCCGATCTTCTTTTCGCTTCACTCCAAAACTTTTCTGCGGACTGCAATGGTATTTGATGGTTTATTACACAAGTCTTTTTATGGAATATGGACAGACTATGGTTTGCTTGCTGAGATATGTTCGTGGGCAAAAGCGGTCCTTCCCAATACCAACAAAGAAGGACTATTGCTCGAGAAGGGATTAAATATTCAGAAAGAAAAACTTTTTGTAGTTCCTAACGGTGTCGAAGAACGATTTTGTAATGCAAATAAATCTCCTTTCATAAATAAATATGGCATCGAAGATTTCATTTTGAATGTGGGGCATATTGGACCAGAGCGTAAAAATGTACTAAGATTGATCCATGTTCTTCAAGATTTAAATACTCCCGCGGTCATTATCGGTAGAATTGAAGATAATGAGTATGGTCGTAAATGTTTAGCAGAAGCAAAGAAAAATCCTCGTCTGCTTATTCTCGATTCCATTCCAAACAATTCTGAATTGCTTGCATCGGCATATGCTGCATGTGATGTTTTTGTTCTGCCGTCTCTTTTCGAGACGCCGGGTATTGCAGCGCTCGAAGCGGCGCTTGCCGGAGCAAAAATTGCTATCACCAAATATGGAGGTACTGATGAATATTTTGGCTCTTATGCTGAATACATAGAACCTTCGTCTGCAAAGAGTATTCGGCAAGGAATTATCAATGTTTTGGAGAAAGACAAACAGCATGAATTGCAGGAACGCATCAGAAAGAATTTCTTGTGGGAGCAAGTGGCTCAACAAACATTACTGGCGTACAAATCGGTGTTAACAAACAAGTAGATCAATTATGAACTTAACAATAAAATGGATTTTGATTTCGTGGATAAGCTTCTCATTCATCGGTTGTTCAAGCTCACCGTTAGTGCGATATCCAAACTTCACAGAAAGGAAAAAGAATTTTTCATCCACAGTAATCCTTACAGATTTTATCATTATTAATACAAATATTGAGAATACAGGTATAGTGAATCTTATTGAAAATCAGGACTATGCAAAAAAATGTTTACAGTTCTTAGCGGGAAAAATGAATGAGAAAGGATATAATGTTAATCGAGTCCACTTAACATCTATGGGATTGTTGATGAACAAGGATCAATCGTATCAGGTGATGAAATCTTCAGAGGAACAGCAGTTAACGACCGCACCATTTTATATTTCTGATATTTTCCATGAAGATACTATAAAAAAACAGATACTGAATAAAGTATACTCTTCGTTAATCGGTTATGAGAAGCAGAAAGGGGAAGCGAACAATGTGATTCCTGCTGCTAAGTATTTGGGTAAAATATTTGGCAATGATATGATAGCAGTAGTTTTTGTTGGTGGATATAATGTCAGCGCAACGAAACAGTATGGTCATTATATACCTCCATCGAGTTCTACCCTGGATAAAACGAGCATACAACAAACATCGCAATACTCAATGATATTATTTCTGATAGACGCTTCATCGGGAGAAATGATCTGGGATGATAGAATATATAAAAAAGGAGGACAGATGTATTTTGAAAAGTTACAGAATATGATAGAGAGTCTTGTTAATGAACTACCTTAAAATGGATAAAAATTTATTCGCTTCACGCATATTAATGTTTTCTGGAATTCTTCTTATTATTCTCGCATTAATTCATATTGTTTTATTCGACCATCTTCTTGGGGGAATTCTACTCATACTATTTGCTGTCAGCACCATATTCACCGCAGCGGGTGTAAGCGCCAGACATACATGGGCGCGTGCAGTTGCAATTACCAATTCTCTAATTGTCATAGTTATACCGCTCCCAGTTTACATTCTATCTGGTGGTGAAAAATCTGAGATTAGCTTATTTCTGATAGTGAATGTCTTAATAACCATGATCGGGATATTTATGTTTCTATCTCTGATTTGGCTGCGTGAGTAACTAAGCATAATATTTTCAAAATTAAGAAATGCACAGTAATAATATTTTCATTCTTGAGATAATAACGGATGTTCTTGGCAATAATAGATAAATATATCCGTTTTAATTTCTGGCGTACAATATGATAATAATTAGCTCTATAACATATATATCTATATTCTTTAAAGGTAATTCATGGCAGAAACACAGCAGAAGAAAAAAGTTAGTGGCTCAGTAGTTATCACAGCCGAGCGGTGTAAAGGTTGTAGTTTTTGTGTCGAGTTTTGTCCCACCGATGCGTTAAAGCTTTCCGACCAATATAATGCTAAAGGATACCATCCACCAGTTTTAGTATCACAGGACCTTTGTAACGGCTGTAATATATGTGGATTGATGTGTCCCGATTTTGCTGTTTATGGTTTTATGTTTAAAAAGAAAGAAAAATAGGAGTATAAAGTGAAAGCAGATCCAAAAGGAGTATTAACAGGTGCGCATTTCATCGACGGGGATCACGCATGTGCTGAAGGAGCAATTGCAGCAGGATGCCGCTTCGTCGCGGGTTATCCGATAACACCATCGACAGAAGTAGTAGAGCGCATCGCAGATAGATTTCCGTTAATTAATGGGATGTTCATTCAGATGGAAGACGAGATTGCTTCGTCGATAGCCATACAAGGAGCTGTATGGGCAGGCAAGAAAGCCATGACGGTTACCTCAGGTCCCGGCTTTTCTCTGATGATGGAACACATTGGTCTTGCAGCAATGACGGAAACGCCGTGCGTTTTCGTGGATGTTCAGCGTGCAGGTCCATCAACTGGACTACCAACACAACCAGCACAAGGTGATATGATGCAGGCACGCTGGGGCTCGCATGGCGATTATGGAATCATTGCACTTTGTCCTAATTCACCTCAAGAATGTTTTAATCTTACAATTAAAGCATTTAATTTGTCTGAGCAATATCGTGTTCCGGTATTAGTTATGATGGATGAATGTGTTGGGCATATGACTGAGAGAGTCATTATCCCGAAAGCTGAGGATATAGAAATTTATCCCCGACGCTATTACGAAGGAACACGTGAAGATTTTCTCCTTTTCAAACCGGAGAATGATTTAGTACCTGCGATTGTAAAAGCTGGTGATGGATATAATGTACACGTAACTGGACTTACACACGATGAACGAGGTTATCCTGTCATGACTGCAGCAGCTCAGGAAAAATTAGTTCATCGCCTCGTCGATAAAATCCGGGTGAATGCAGATAAAATAGTGGAATACAAACTTGATCAAGTGGAAGGGGCTGACATCGTTGTTATTTCGTATGGTATAACATCTCGGACTGCAATTCCGGCTATCGAACAAGCGAGGAAGGACGGACTTAAAGTAGGACACATGCGGTTGATTGTTGCCTGGCCCTTCCCCGAGAAATACATTTGTGCACTCGCTTCACAAGTGAAAGCATTTGTAGTCCCGGAAATAAATTACGGACAGATGGTGCTTGAAGTTGAGCGTTGCGTTGGCGGTAAAGCCCGCGTCGATTTAGTGCCGCATGGCGGCGGTTCTGTTCATAATCCAAAAGATATTCATAACGTTATAATAAATAGTGTTAAAGGAAAAAATTAATGTCATCCGAATTAATTAATATAGATGAAAGCATGCCTGTAAATACAGTGGAAGAATATTTACGGATGGACCGTATGCCGCACATCTGGTGCCCGAGCTGCGGTATCGGGACAACAGTAAATTGCTTTGCACATGCATTAGAACAAAGCGGGTTAGACCTCCAAAAAGTTGCAATTGTCTCTGGTATTGGATGTACGGGACGTGTCGCGGGCTACTTGAAATTAGATTCTTTCCACACAACACATGGACGTCCAATTCCATTTGCCACAGGTTTAAAGTTAGCAAATCCCGAATTGAAAGTTGTTGTTTACAGCGGCGATGGTGATCTTACAGCTATCGGCGGCAACCACTTTATTCATGCGGCTCGTCGGAATGTAGATATGACGGTCATACTTATCAATAACTTTATTTATGGTATGACAGGTGGGCAGGTTGCACCAACAACACCTATAGGTGCAACTGCTACAACAACGCCGCATGGTAATTTCGAGGAGTCATTCAATTTACCCTATCTTGCGGAATCGTGTGGGGCTGTTTATGTCGCGCGTTGGACTGCTTATCATGTTCGCCATGTTCAGAAAGCTATAAAAGAAGCTTTACTGAAAAAAGGTTTTTCTTTTGTCGAGATTCTCGCTCCCTGCCCAACACTTTTTAGCAGAAGAAATAAATTGGGCGATGGCCTCGATCAAATGATCTATTTTAAAGAAAACAGCGAAATTAAAAACGATGCTGATACAAAATCGGTTGGTCTTACATTTCAAGGGAAAATAACAGTGGGTAAGTTTGTGGATAAAGAGCGTACAACGTATCTCGATGCTATGAACGAATTCTACTCAAAGAAATTTGGCGACAAATATACACCATACAAAGGATAGGAAAATGAGCAGGACGGAAATTAAAATCGGTGGTTTTGGTGGACAGGGAGTAATCCTGAGTGGATATATCATCGGAAGGGCAGCATCCATTTTCGATGATAAACATGCGACAATGATTCAGGCATTTGGACCTGAAGCCAGAGGAAGTGCCTGCAGTTCGCAAGTAATCGTAGCGCCTGAAGAAATCGCATATCCATACATCACATCGCCGCAGATCATGATTGTGATGTCGCAGGAAGCTTACACCAAATTCTCTCCCGAGCTTGCACCCAACGGCACACTAATAACCGAAGAAGAGCTTGTTGCACCTCATAACCTGCGGAAGGATGTAAAGCACTTTTCTATACCTGCAACCCGTATTGCAGAAGAGCTTGGTAAACGTATGGTAATTAACATCGTTATGATGGGATTCATGGTAGCGGTTACAGGAATTATCAATCCCGATGCGATGCGGAAAGCAGTAACTGCCTCCGTGCCTAAGGGGACGGAAGATCTGAACCTCAACGCTTTCAATCGCGGATTTGAATATGGTGTCAAAGCGAAAGCTTCAT
>JASEHD010000033.1 GCA_030019075.1 Bacteroidota bacterium | reverse complement strand
TATCCTTTCGGTGCTTTGCTACAACTCAAGGCAATCAGATGCGCTTCCACTTCACCATCGGCTTTCTTCTCCTTCGTCCTGCTCATTGGTTTGCGCTCCAAACAAGCTTCATACCCTTCTTCGACAAAGCGTTGTTTCACACGATCAATCATTCGCATACTGGTGTGTAGGACCGAACACACTTGTTCGTTGGTAAGTTTAGATCCAAATTCGCCTTCATCGCAATTCAATAATATGTAGGCGGTTCGATAAGCTTGCGCACTATGAACGCCTTTGCTGATGATTGCATTTAATTGATTTCTTTCTTCTTTGGTCAAGGTTACTTTGTATTTTATCATAGCTTTTTGACCTAAAGCTACGAATATTATACGACATTATCAAGTTGACTTGACACTAGTAGCTGAAGGAACACGGTAATAGTTTCCGGGATGCGGGAGCTTGCATTTACAAAAGCCATAGCTGCGGCAAATAAGTTGCGGGGATTGTGCAGGTAATAACCGAACGAAGCCAGTGCCAGCAGGAATGTCCATGCGGGTCCGGCAGCGGCAGCAAGCGGACAATTCGATTGCATATCAGGAATATCGATATATGAGATGCCAAGTCCTATTTCTGTTCCGTTACAAGCGAATTTGTTTACAACGAAATGTGCATATTCGTGAGTAATCGTCGAAATCAAAACCGCAAGAAAAAATGCGGGGATACCTATTACAAGTAATTTCTTCGTGGAATATTTGGGTTCGTCGTTTCTATGCGGCATAATGTCCTTTTAAAGTCAACTCATCGGCTTTCAGAAAGATAAAGATAATTTATTCCTCTCTGAATTTCAAGCTTTTATTTGTTTTTTCGATTATAAGATAGTAATTTGTTTTTAATTAAATTGAACATTAAGGAAAACAGATGCAGAATTTTTTTAAAGAATTAGAATGGCGTGGATTTATCCATTCATTCACACCGGGAGTTGAAAAACATCTTCTTGAGAATCAGGTAACTGCGTACATCGGTTTCGATCCGACTGCACCAAGTTTACATGTTGGTTCGCTGCTTCCTATTATGGGACTTATGCACTTCCAGAGGTGTGGACATGTGCCAATAGCAATCGCTGGTGGTGGAACCGGTATGGTGGGTGATCCGAGCGGAAAAACTCAGGAAAGGAAATTACTTTCCATCGAAGATATTGAATTTAATCTCGAAGGTATCAAAAAACAGCTTGCGCAATTTTTAGATTTTAATGCTAAAACAAATCCAGCAAAGTTAGTCAACAATGCTGATTGGCTCACGAAGATTTCGATGATGGAATTTTTACGTGATGTTGGAAAGTATTTTTCAATTAATGAAATGCTTGCAAAGGAATCTGTAAAATCTCGCATCGAGCAAGAACAAGGAATGTCGTTCACAGAATTCAGCTACTTGCTTCTGCAATCGTATGATTATTTAATGTTGTACGATCGATACCGCTGCACGCTTCAGATGGGTGGAAGCGATCAGTGGGGGAACATCACTTCGGGAATCGATCTTATTCGGCGGTTGCGAAGTGCTGAGGCATATGCAATTGTGTTTCCGCTAATTACAACATCTTCGGGTGTGAAGTTTGGAAAATCAGAGAGCGGTACGGTTTGGCTCGATGCAAAGCTTACATCACCATACAGATTTTATCAGTACTGGTATAACACAGATGACAGAGATGTTGTGAAATACTTGAAGTTCTTTACACTTTTGAAAGAAGAAGAAATAAAAGAATGGGAGAAATCCGTAATATTACATCCCGAAAAACGTGAATGCCAGATAAAACTCGCGGAAGAAGTTACACTTATGCTCCACGGTGAAACGGCACTTTCACAAGCTGTTAAAGCATCAAAGATTTTCTTCGGCGGAGAGATTGCAGATGTTAGCGACTCGGAGCTTCTCGATATTTTCAGTGATGTTCCTTCTACTGAAATTCAAAAAGATCAGCTCGAAGGTAATGGTCTGCCGTTGATTGATTTGATGGTAATGGCAGGTGTAACAAAATCCAAAGGAGAATCCCGCCGTGCGATTCAAGGGGGTGGAATATACCTTGAGAATATCCGGGTTAATGATGTTGACAGAAAAATATTTCTTGAGGATGCCTTCCATAGGAAATTTATTGTGTTGAGGAAAGGTGCAAGGAATTATTGGTTGGTGAGGATTGTGTAATTTCATACTTCGCGTATTTAGAAGTTTTAAGAGTAAAATAACGCAAATTGTAGAATTTAAATTCAAGCCTGTTTTGTAAAACTACCTATTTTCATCAAATATTCGTATATTTTACACATATTTATTATAGGATAGAAATTTATGATTATTGTCATGGAGTCTCATTCAACGGATGCAGATATTCAGCATGTCGTTGAGCGAATTCACGAGCTTGGTTTCACAGCACATCTTTCGAAGGGTGTCGAACGAACAATCATCGGCATTATCGGTGACGAAAGACTTTTTAAAAAAGAACAGTTTTCGCTTCTCCCACACGTTGAAAATGTTATCCCGATCCTTAAGCCATATAAACTTGTCAGTAGAGACTTCAAGCCAGAGAATAGTATAGTAAAAGTTAATGGGGTTGAAATAGGTGGTGAGAAAGTAGTGATTATTGCGGGTCCATGTTCTGTCGAATCGGAAGAACAATTACTGTCAACTGCTTATGCTGTGAAAGCAGCAGGTGCTGCCTTGTTACGCGGGGGTGCTTATAAACTACGGACAAGTCCTTATGATTTTCAAGGATTAGGTGAAAACGGTTTAAAACTTTTATCAAAAGCACGGGAAAAAACCGGACTTGGTATTGTAACAGAAGTTATGGAATCGAATGAAGTCGAATTGGTAGCTGAGTATGCAGATATGCTTCAGATAGGTGCTCGCAATATGCATAACACGAAATTGCTTCGAGCAATTTCTAAAATCAGGAAACCAGTTTTAATGAAAAGAAATTATTCTTCGACACTGAATGAGTTTCTAATGAGTGCAGAATATATACTCTCTGGTGGAAATGATCAGGTAGTTTTATGTGAACGAGGAATTCGAACGTTCGTGGAGTATACGAGGAATACACTTGATTTGAACATAATACCGGCGGTGAAGCAATTGTCACATCTCCCGATTATTGTCGATCCGAGCCACGGAACTGGAAGATATGATTTTGTTATACCGATGAGTCGCGCC
Source organism: Bacteroidota bacterium (assembly GCA_030019075.1). Lineage (GTDB taxonomy): Bacteria > Bacteroidota > Ignavibacteria > UBA10030 > SZUA-254 > JASEHD01. The sequence continues at coordinate 22,653 of JASEHD010000033.1, read as the reverse complement.
GCAATCGCGGCTGGTGCTGACGGATTACTTATTGAAGTTCATCCAAATCCACAAGAAGCATTTTCAGACGGTGAGCAATCACTAACTCATAATGCCTTTCAGCGATTGATGACGGAAATGAAAGCGATTGTATCAGCTATCGGTAGGAGAATATAGAAGGTAATGATAACCTCTTCTATTACAAAAAAACTCAAAGGGATTATTGGAAACGATAACGTATTCGATTCACCTGAGTCTCGTCTTGCTTATTCTTATGATTCTTCACCAATCAATACCCAAATACCCGATCTCGTGGTGAGACCAACCACACCAGAACAAATTTCGCAGATCGTTCAATTAGCAAATGATGAAATCTTTTCAATTGTACCAAGAGGTTCTGGTACCGGACTCAGTGGTGGAACACTTCCCTCAGAAAATTCAATAATTCTTCTCACTAATCATTGGAATAAAATTATTGAGATTGACAAAGAAAATCTTTGCGTGTGGGTTGAACCGGGTGTGATCACTGCAAATCTACAAGCGGATGTTGAGAAATATGGTTTCATTTATCCACCTGATCCCGGGAGTGCGAGTATTTCCACTTTAGGCGGCAATGTTGCTGAAAATGCCGGCGGCTTACGTGGTTTAAAATATGGTGTAACAAAAAATTATGTACTTGGTCTGGAAGTGGTTTTACCGACAGGTGAGATACTTCATACTGGTGGTAAGTCGGTAAAGGATGTCGCCGGTTATAATCTAAAAGATATTCTAATCGGTTCGGAAGGGACACTGGGTATATTTACAAAAATTCTATTAAAGATAATACCAAAACCAGCGACGTCAAAAACATTCCTTGCCTTTTTCTCTTCGATGGAAGACGCCGCTCGAACGGTGTCAGCTATTATCACTGCGAAGGTCACACCTTCCATGATCGAGCTCCTCGACAATACAACCATACGTTGTGTGGAGGATTATACACATATTGGTTTACCTGTCGAAACTGCCGCTATCTTGCTAATTGAGATAGACGGTAAAAAAGCTCTTGTTGATGATGATGCCATTTTGGTTCATGAGATTTGCAGAAAACACAATGCGACTGCCATTAAAGTTGCACAGGATGAAATTGAATCTATAAAACTAAAGACAGCTCGGCGCTCCGCTTTTGCATCTCTTGCAAGAGCAACACCGACAACCCTAACCGAGGATGTGGCTGTACCACGATCGGAGATCGCAAAGCTCGTATCTCGCATCAGTGAGATTGGGAAGAAAAACAATATTCGTATCGGAACATTTGGACATGCAGGTGTCGGGAATCTCCACCCAAATTATATGACGGATAAACGCGACAAAGCAGCATTCGCAAGAGCTGAAAAATCTATTATTGAGGTTGAAGAAGCTGCCATCGAACTCGGTGGAACAATTACAGGTGAACATGGTGTTGGGTTATACAAAAAACGCTTGTTGGAAAAAATGGTCGGCTCGCCTTCGATGATCATGATGAGAAAGCTAAAACAAATGATGGACCCTAACAACATCATGAATCCGGGGAAAATATTCGACTTGAGACCAAAATGTGAAGGACCGTTGCCAACAGAGCGAGAGCAAATTAAAAAGTTTGAGGAAGTTGCATGGATTTGAGCAAAGAGTGTATTGAATTGTCTTGATAGTCACTAAAAATATTGTGAACCTTAAATCCGATATCTAAAATCTAAAATCCATAATCCGAAATCTCATATGAATCTTATCCATACTTCTCTCGTTCACAAAATTCTATCGCCCCGAGTACACACAGCCGGAAAACCACCAGCTTTGATAATGTTGCATGGTCGAGGAGCTGATGAGCATGATCTCTTCGATTTATCTAAGTATCTTGATGAACGGTTATTTATTATTAGTGTTCGTGCACCATTCCAATTTGCTTTTGGTGGCGGTTATACTTGGTATGATATTATCGATATAGGTAAGCCAGAACCGAAGATGTTCAGGGAAAGTTATGACAAGTTGATGAGATTCATAGAGGATGTGAAAAAGGGTTATCCTATAGACCCTGAAAAAATATTTTTATTTGGTTTCAGCATGGGTGCTATTATGTCGTTTGTTGTTACTCTGACACATCCTGACATGATTAAAGGTGTGATTGCAAACAGCGGACTTATACCTGAAAATATCGATTTAAAATTTGAATGGAATAAAATTAAAGGGAAACCGTTTTTTGTTGCACATGGGAAATATGATTCAATAATTCCGATTGCATTTGCTAAGCGGGCTAAAGAACTCCTTGAAAAAGCTGATGTTGATTTGACATATCGTGAATATGAAATGGATCATCAAATTGATGAAGAATGTTTGAATGATATCATGAGTTGGTTAGCTAAGCATGTATAAACAAAACAAAAATCAGAATACTCAAATCCCAAATCCCAAATCCTAAATCCTAAATCCTAAATCCTAAATCTCATTCATGATTCCCCTCCGTGATTCGACTCCTAAACAAACGATTCCATTTATCAATTATTTCCTGATTGTTGTAAATGTGATAGTGTTCCTCTTTGAGTTTTCACTTGGGAAGGGAATGGAAGCATTCATTTATCATTTCGGTATCGTGCCCTCATCGTTTATGGGTGATTTTCATTCTATGCAGATCGGTATTTGGACATTCCTACCGCTATTTACTTCTATGTTTCTTCATGGTGGTTGGATGCACCTGATTGGCAACATGTTATTTCTTCATATTTTCGGCGATAATATAGAAGATAAGTTTGGACATTTGAAATATCTCATCTTTTACTTAATTGCAGGTTTAGCAGCGGCTTCAACGCAGATTTACATGTTTCCTGCATCCGAAATTCCAATGGTCGGTGCAAGTGGAGCAATTGCGGGTGTAATGGGTGCATACGTTTTTATGTTCCCCCGTGCACGCATTGTGACGCTTGTTCCAATCATTTTCCTTTTTCAAATCATTGAGTTACCTGCTTTTTTATTTCTGGGTTTCTGGTTCATGATACAAATAATGAGCGGTGTCTTTTCGCTTGGCATCGGTGCAGATGCTGGTGGTGTTGCGTGGTGGGCGCATATAGGTGGATTTATTGCAGGCGCCGTCCTCTTTCCATTTCTTAGAAAAACGAAATGGCGCTGAAAGAATCTTTACAGCAACATCTCGATGATATTTACAACAAATGTCTCCAGTGCGGGCTTTGTTTGCCAATATGTCCTACGTATAATCTCGACCTTCGTGAGGAATCTTCACCCCGTGGAAGAATTCAGCTTATTCATTCTGTCCAAAATAATGAATTAACACTTTCCGAAATCTTCGTTAATGAGATGTATTTCTGCCTCGATTGTCGGGCGTGTGAGACAGCATGCCCCGCTGGTGTTCGTTTTGGCGAATTGATAGAAGAATCTCGAAATATGATTTCAGACAAAGGGCTTGAACCATTCATCCTGAAATTTTTAAAAAAGATTTTTCTTCGATGGATATTAACATCAACGAAACGAACAAAAACTGCCGCGAGAATCTTACGAGCTTATCAGCGTTGCGGTTTGAAGGAAGCAGTAATAGAATCTGGATTGTTAAGATTATTCTCAGATAAGCTTCACGAGAAACATCGGTTATTGCCGACAATACAAGATAAATTCTTTGATGAAGAGTTTTCTGAAATTATTAGACCGGCAGGCGATGTCCGAGGCAGAGTAGCGTTTCTCTCTGGATGCATCATGAATGTTGCTTTCACCGATATTCATCGTGATGCTGTTTACGTACTTATCGCAAATGGATTTGAGGTTGTAATACCGAGAGGGCAAGTATGCTGTGGCTCACTTCATGCCCACAACGGAGAGATCGATTCGGCAAAATATCTTGCACAAAAAAATATTGAGGTCTTTGAGAAGTATCAGTTCGATGCTCTAGTGGTCGATTCTGCTGGGTGTAGTGCATTCATGAAAGAATATACCAGAATATTTGCCGGGGATGAAAAATATGCTGAACGAGCAAAAATATTTTCACAAAAAGTAAAAGAGATTACCGAATTCTTTTCTGAGGTCGGACTGACGATCCCGCTTACATCTTTTAATAAAAAGGTAACGTATCACGAGGCATGTCATCTTGTTCATACACAAAAGATAAGTCGACAGCCGCGAGAATTAATTCAATCAATCCCGGGAATCGAATTGATTGAACTTCCCGAGGCAACATGGTGCTGCGGAAGTGCGGGGATTTACAATGTTGTTCGTTATGACGATTCGATGAAAATCCTTGATCGAAAAATAAAGAATCTCGAATCAACTGGTGCTGATATCGTTGTTACCGCAAATCCTGGGTGTCATCTGCAGCTACAATATGGAATAAAAAAGCATGGATTAAACATGCAAGTTATGCATCCAATAAGTCTTTTCCGTACGGTGTATCATGAAAAATCTTGAATCTTATATAAATATCCTGTATAATTCAATGACTATTGAAAGGTGGTGTTAGTATGAAAAAATATTATTATAGTTATTTGTTGTCCCTCCTAATGGTTTTCTGTTTCATATTAACCTTGTCTGCTCAGGAAACTCTCCGGCTACAACTTTTTGGAGAAGTAGATAAGCTCAAAGAGGAATCCGAAGGAAAGAAAGCTGAGCTGTATGCGCCGATTAATTTTGAAAAAGCAATCAAGTATTATAATGAAGCAGAAGATTATTATAAGCGGGGGAAAAGTTTGGAGGATATCAGAGAGAGTATTAAAAATTCACAAGTATATTTTGCAAAAACAATCGATATTTGCAAAGTTGGTGAGGTAATATTTAGTTCGTTGATTGCCGTCAGGAATGATGCTCTGAGTGCGGATGCACCAAAACATTCAGCGGATCTCTGGAAACAGGCAGAAAAACAATTCGGAATAGCAGCACGTAAATTGGAAGACAATGATCTTGAAAATGCGAAAGGAAAAATTACCGGAGCAGTGTCTTATTATCGCGCCGCCGAATTAGAAGCAATTAAAACAAACTATTTATCACCTACATGGGAATTGTTGAAAAAAGCTGATGAGATCGGAACAAAAGAGAATGCACCTAAAACACTTGCTAATGCACAAAAGCTCGCTGGCAAGGTCGAGAATGTTCTGCAGCAAAACCGATATGATACAGATGAAGCTCGCCAACTTGCTCAAGAAGCAAAGTATGAAGCATCACACGCAATCTATCTTCACAAATCGATCGATATGATGAACCAGCAAGATAAAAGCTACGAAGATGTTATTCTTGAGCACGAGATCCGAATCAAGCGAATTGCAAATGCTCTCAATTTGATGGTTGGTTTCGATTCTGGCTTCGATATTCCGGTTGCAACTATTATTAGTGCAATACAGGGAAAGGATACTAAGGAAGCCAAGTTAGGTGATGAACTTCGGATAGCAGGTGAAACTGCAAAACAAAAGGATGCAGAAATAGATAATCTTAAGCAGCAAGTGGCACTGACGGAAAAAAGACTCGGTACGTTGAGTACGGCGGAGAAAAAATTACAGTATGAGGGAAAAGAACTCCAACGAAAACTTGATACCAAATATGAACAGGAAGAAATTGTTCGAAGAGTTGCTGCCATGTTTACTGAAGAAGAAGGGAACGTTTTACGTGAAGGCGAAAACATCATCATACGATTATATGGTTTAACATTCCCGGTGGGTACAAACATAATTGAAGATCAATATTATAGCTTACTGTCAAAAATTCAAGTAGCGATACTAAAATTTTCTAATTGTAGAGTTAGCATCGAGGGACATACAGATTCACAAGGGGGAGATCAGGCGAATCAAACACTTTCGGAACGACGGGCAAAAGCAGTTGCAGAATATTTAATGGCAAATATGAATGTCGATATCCCAATAAATCATCAAGGATTCGGTGAAAGCAGACCGGTCGCGAGCAATAATACACCTGAAGGACGAGCAAAAAATAGACGTATCGATGTAGTGATCACACCGGCGTGGTAAATAGGAAATCGTGAAGTACTGCGCTGCATTATTCAAATATTTACCAGAATATGAAAATCTAAAAGAAAAGATTATATTAAGTTGTTTAAAAATAAATAGGAAAAATGGATCCTCAAAAAGTATTATCAGCTTTAAATTTTGGTCGGGTAGACGCTGAATCCGATACTCGATTCGAAAATTGTTTCATCGGTACAGATATGCTCAGGCAAATCCTTTTACCTCAACATTCACTTGTATTAGGGAGTAAAGGATCTGGAAAGAGTGCTGCGTTTCGATTATTTTGCACAGACAAAGAGAAGTTAAGGCAGCTTTTTCCAAAGGGTTATGATGATGTTTTCCCGATTCCTGGCTATGGTTTATATAATGAAGAATATATTTACGGTAATGAATTTAGAGATATTAGATCAGATTCGGTTGATGATTTCCGATACTTTTGGCTCATGGTTGTAGGTCTGAAAACCGTTACTTTCATCGCAGATGAGCCAAAAATCCGTGAGATGGTTTCGAAAAGTAAAAATCCTAAAGTAAAAGAATCGTTCAAGATTATTCTACAGGTTGTTGATGATTTGGGTCTGGTTAATGAAAAGCGTACCCTTGGGAAGTTGAAACAAAGAGTAATGCAATTAGTGAAACCATCATTGCGAGATCAACCCTTGGGTGGTGATGCGATTCCTAAAATTCTTGCCGGTGATTTCAAGCATAAAACGGGAACGAGCGTTACATCCGTTCTGGATCACATAGATATAGTACTGCAAGGAATAAATACACTTGCATGGATTATGCTTGATAAGCTTGATTTATTGTTCATTGATGATTTCGAGAAATTGAAATCGTCCATAACAGGCTTGGTTCAGCTTCTTATTGAACAAAGTAATCGCTTTAAAAATATCCATTTTAAAATATTTTTACGCTCAGATATTTATCGGCAATTACGTATTGTGAATAAGTCACATCTCGTAAGTTATTCAAGTGAGATGAAATGGACCGAACCGCTGCTCCTTAAGCTTCTTGTATCTCGTGCAGTTGCTGAAGAAGTTGTTCGTGAATATTGTGAAGAACAAACAGGCGAATCCGTTAGTATTTCAGAGGTTATTGAAGGGACAGACGATGATGTTCTGAGGTTATTTTATGTATTGTTTGAATCGACAATAAATGAAGAAAACACACCAGATGGTATCGAGCCATTCGTCCATGCATGGATGTTATCTCACTTATCGGACGGCAGGGGACATGTATACCCGCGAGAACAAATCCACTTGGGAAATCTTGCTGTTGAAAAACAGTTAGAGATTAACCGTAAGGAGAGAGAACACCAATCAGCAAGATTAATAAGTGCCGCTGCATTGAAGGAAGCATTGGCAGCTCTTTCAATTTATAGATGCGATACATATTTATATTCTGAGTTTCCTCACTTATCAAAACACTTTGATACGTTTCGAGGTAGCGCAAAAGTAAACTTCACTCGTGATGAGTTGAATAAACTCTTTGAAAATTTAACCCCAAATGGAGATGAAGGTATTCGCTCGGTCTATGATACCGGCTTATTAGCCCCGCTGGGTAGAACTGTCGATTCGAGTATGGAGTTTAGCATTCCATTATTATATCGGATTGGACTTGGAATTGCGGAATAGCAATAAATGTTCGGCTTCACTTTGGGAAAAAATAAATATTTTCTTCCCACAATAATACTTGTTCTAATCGTAATCCTACCCAGAATTTATTCCTTATTCCTGGGATACGGTTCTGATGGAGATAGTTGGCGAGTTGCTCATACTGCCTCTTTGTTATGGAACGATGGATCGTACGAGCCATCGCGCCCGCCTGGTTTTCCCGTTTTCGAATTTCTGATTTCCCCATTTGTTGGATCGGGAGGATCAGTCTACTCCAATACATTTACACTAATAATATTTTTCATCTCTGTTTTTCTCTTTGGGAAAATTCTCGCAATATCAAAAACCCCTTCACGAAATATAATTCTCTGGACGTATGCACTTTTTCCGATTCTATGGGAAAATTCAACTGTAACAATGGATTATGTTTTGGGATTAACATTCATCCTAATGAGTTTTCTCTTTATTTTAAATAATAACTTTGTACTCTCAGCGATATTTCTTGGTTTAGCAGTCGGTACACGACTTACACATTTACTTTTTCTATTTCCGTTGTTTTTATTGGTTGAAGATTCAAACAAACTAAAAAAGATTTTAATCTTAACGGTTACCACGTTGATTGTAAGTGCGATTTGTTATCTCCCAGTCATCAGTCAGTCTGAACAATGGCAAGGAACGATTAGACATTTTACAGAAGCTATCCGATATCCTTTTTTTCATCAGGTTGCAGCTTTCAGCTATCGCAGTGTTTATACTTTTGGATTATTGGGTTCATTAGTGGTCATTTTATTTTTTATCCTTTCCCACAGACGTATTACTGAGCTAATCAAAGGGAATCAAAAAATTCTTAAATCCTCAATTCTGGCGATTCTTCTTATGCTTGGTTCATTTTTCTTAATGCCTGATGAACGAGAATATTTGATTCCAATGATACCTTTTCTGTTGATAATTATCGGGATAACTTACAGGAAAATATTTGTAACCATTACTTGCTGCTGTTTGTTGTCTTATGCTGTACTGAATATTGATATTATCGAACACGAAACGGGTGCAAGAAATATTTCACCAAATACCCCAACGGTTTGGTAATCAAAGATTATCAGATGAGAAATAAAATCATGTCATTGCGAGAAGAGTTGCCGAAGTTGCCTCTACCGGATTCTTCGATTGTAATGACAGGGATGGGACCAATTATGTGGTTTGCAAATCCATATCTTGTTCATACGAAAGAACTGGAATTAAAATTTGATGATGAGGATGCCGCTGCGTCAATAGCTCGTTCGTCCAATTATTTTGTATATAAATTATCATATCCGATTGCCCAGGAATTCAAAAGACAAGGATTTCACATTTACTATTTGAGTGATATGAAAGATTATCTTGAATCATTCTTAGATTATAGTTTGGATGCATCGGGTATAAAAAAGTTGGAGTTTGTTCATTAATTGAAATTCTTATCAGAGAGAGTATCATTATCTATCTTTTTGAAAAGTACGCTTAAATTCGTATCTTTGACGAGGATTCACAAGATTAATATGATTAAATAAGTATTCTTATCAACAAGGTAAATGGTATGGGCAGTGATAATTTAGAAAAAATAAAATCGCAAAAGAAAGCATGGACAGAAAAAGTTAAGAGTGTAAAATCGTTACCTGTTAAGTTTACGACGGTTTCGGGTGAGCCAATTGAGATGTTATACACTCCAGATGATGTAGCTCAGATCAATTATCTTTCTGATATTGGTTTCCCCGGTGAATTTCCATTTACACGCGGTATCCATTCCAACATGTATCGAGGTCGGTTATGGACAATGCGGCAGTTTGCCGGTTTTGGTACACCCGAAGATACAAACCAACGTTACCATTATCTTCTCAAACACGGGCAGACAGGACTTTCGGTTGCCTTCGATCTTCCGACACTCATGGGGCGCGATGCTGACGATCCGCAATCAAAAGGGGAAGTGGGAATCTGCGGTGTTGCAATAAGTTCACTTGCTGATATGGAAGTTCTTTTTAAAGGGATAAATCTTTCTGAAGTGTCGACATCAATGACAATCAACGGACCTGCGGCTATGCTGCTTGCGTTTTATATCGTCGTAGCTCAGAAGCAAGGATCTAAGCTTACTCAACTGAGAGGAACTACTCAAGCCGATATTTTAAAAGAATATGTTGCTCAGAAGGAATGGATTTATCCGCCAACGCCTTCAATGAAAATAATAACCGATATGTTTGAATACTGCACTAATGAGATGCCGCAATGGAATCCGATTTCCGTCAGTGGTTATCACATTCGTGAAGCGGGTTCAACCGCCGTTCAAGAACTTGCGTTTACACTTGCTGATGGATTTGCCTATGTTGAAGCGGGTATGGCTATAGGATTGGATGTGGATGAGTTTGCGCCGCGCCTGTCATATTTTTTCAATTCACATCTCGATTTTTTTGAAGAGATCGCGAAATTCCGTGCGGCTCGGCGGATCTATGCTAAACGCATGCGTGATAAATATGGAGCGAAATATCCACGTACATGGATACTACGCTTTCATACCCAAACCGCTGGGTGTACATTAACTGCTCAGCAGCCGGAAAATAATATTATACGAACTGCTTATCAGGCACTTGCGGGTGTTCTCGGTGGTACTCAATCTCTGCATACCAATTCAATGGATGAGACATTAGCCCTTCCATCAGAGAAAGCTGTTAAGATTGCACTCCGCACTCAACAAATAATTGCACATGAGATCGGTGTAACGAACACAATTGACCCGCTCGGAGGTAGTTACTTTGTTGAAGCATTAACTGATAAGATGGAAAAAGAGGCAGAAGCGTATTTTGAAAAAATTGATGCGCTCGGTGGTGTGATCCCAGCTATCGAAGCAGGATTTTTCCAGCGTGAGATTGCAGATGCGGCTTATCGTTACCAAATAGAATTGGACAAAAAAGAAAAGATCATCGTGGGTATGAACGATTATATCGAAGAAAATGAAAAAATAGAAATTCCTATTCTATATATTTCCCCTGAAGTCGAAATTAAACAGCGGGAGCGGATTGCCGAAGTCCGTGCGAGCCGTAATCAGGAGAAAGTGATTGAGACATTAGATAACCTGCGACGATCGGCAGAAGATGGAAAAAACCTCATGCCTCCGCTCATCGAATGTACAAGAGCATACGTTACACTTGGTGAGATGTGTAATACTCTCGCCGAAGTATTCGGAGTTTATGAAGAACCAGCAGTATTCTGATGATGAAGAACGCATTTGGTTATATCGTATCGTCGATGCGGATCCAGCAGTGGATTAAGAATTTATTTATCTTCGCCGCGCTCATTTTCTCAGCACATCTTTTTAAGTTAGATGACCTGCTTCTCACGATAGGAGGTTTCATTCTATTTTCACTTTCAGTGAGTGGTGTTTATCTTTTTAATGATATTATCGATCTTGAAAAAGATAAGCTTCATCCCATTAAGTCGAAGCGTCCGTTACCAGCAGGGAAATTATCTATTAAAACAGCAATGATATTTTCTTTCGTTCTTATTTCCATTGGCTTGTTTGGTGCGTTTCAACTGAGAACGAACTTTGGTATCGTATCGCTTATCTATATCAGTTTAAATATTTGGTACACATATCAATTGAAAAGTATCGTCATTCTTGATGTGATGACAATTGCCGCGGGATTTGTTCTACGGGTCGTAGCTGGCGCGGCGTTGATTAATGTGCCAACGTCTGAATGGCTTATCATCTGTACGATATTACTGTCACTTTTTTTAGGATTCAGTAAGCGCAGGCACGAGTTGACGATGCTTGATATAAAAGCAAACAGTCATCGTTCCGTGCTTCAGCATTATAGTCCGTACTTTCTCGATCAGATGATCGGGATTGTTACTGCAACAACTGTGATGTCATATGCACTTTATACAATCTCTGAAGAAACAATAAAAAAGTTTGGGACAACACATCTCATTTACACAGTACCTTTTGTATTATATGGAATATTCAGGTATCTCTATCTTGTTCACAAAAAAGAAGAAGGTGGTAATCCCACTAAATTAGCGTTGACTGATTTGCCTTTACTCCTGACTATTGTTTTGTGGATCGGGGTTGTTACCATTATTATTTACGGAAGATGAGCGTATGCCAAAATCAAAAGTTGCAGTTTTAAAAATAAGACCTGATACAGTTTTAGAAGATATTAACCGGTTAATGAAAATGTCTGGAGCCCAGGATGTATTGGCAAAGGATGCTACTACAATATTGAAAGATAATATCTCGTGGCATTTTCCATTCCCGGCTGCGAATACAACTCCATGGCAGATGGAAGGGACAATCCTTGCTTTGAGAGATATTGGTTTTAACGATATCGTCTGTGTACAAAATAAAACTGTCGTAACAAATGCTTTTAAAGGAGAAGATTTAAACCACTACGTACCCATCTTCAAGCGTTATAATATTCCGGTTCTTTATAATTTTAAAAATGAAGATATGAAATGGATAGTCTATTCGCCGAAAGCACGTATGCGAGTGCTTCCTAAAATTTATCCGGAGGGAATCAGAATCCCTGATAATTTTTTTGGAAAGAATATAGTTCATCTTCCAACAGTAAAGTGCCATATTTACACAACAACAACAGGTGCAATGAAGAATGCTTTTGGCGGATTGTTAAACACGAAGCGATATTATACACATAGCTGGATCCATAAAACCTTAGTCGATTTGTTAGCGATTCAAAAAGAAATTCATTCAGGTATCTTTGCAGTAATGGATGGAACAACCGTTGGTAATGGTCCCGGTCCGCGAACAATGTTTCCCGTAGTGAAAGATTACATGCTCGCAAGTGCCGATCAGGTTGCAATCGATGCAGTTGCTGCGAAAATGATGGGCTTCGATCCTATGAGTATTGAATATATTAATATCGCTCATCAAGATAAATTAGGAGTTGGAGATGTGCGGGATATTGAAATCGTTGGAAGTGATATTTCAAATGAATCATGGGGATTTAGGGTTGGTAATAATGCGGTTAGTTTATTCGGAAATTTAGCTTGGTTTGGTCCGCTTAAAGGATTACAAAAACTCTTTTTCCACACTCCGATGGTGCATCTCTTCGTGCTTGGGTCGGAACTTTACCACGATTACTATCGCTGGCCCCTAAAAGATCGAAAAGTATTTGAGCAATGGAAAAAATCGACTCACTGGGGAAAACTCTTTGAAAAATATGAAACAGGGGATGTTTGGAAATGATCTGCGGTGTGGGACCTGCGATCTGTGTCTCATACATGAAGCTCGCTGTCCACAACTCATGGCTCCATGCTCTTAAAATCAAATAACGGATAACTTCAATTGTCAACCCAACGTCGGGCGGAGATATATATATTAGCTGTTACTGTAATTTGGGGCAGCACTTTTGTGATCAGTAAAAACTTGCTCAATTATTGTACTCCGCTCGCGTACACAGCGCTTCGGTTTTTTCTTGCATCAGCAATCGTCTTAGTTATTTATTACCACCGTGTAACGGTCATACCAATATCTGCTTATCTCAAGGGTTCGGTCCTCGGTTTACTACTTTTTTTTGGATTTGCGCTTCAAACGGTTGGTTTGCAGTACACAACTGCCTCCAAGTCGGCATTCTTTACTGGGATGCTCGTTGTTCTGACACCCATCGTATATTTTTCTGTCCAGCGTGTTCTGAAAATGGTGCGGAAGCCACTTCTCTATGGCAACATCGTCGGGGTGATTTGTTCAGCGGTCGGACTTTATCTGCTCACTTCACCGGAAGGTTCTACGTTTAATATCGGTGATGCAATGACGCTTGGCTGCGCCCTAATGTTTGCCTTTTATATTGTTTATCTTGACTTTGCATCCGTTGAACCCGATAAACTTCAGCTTACGTATGTTCAATTTCTTGTTTGCGGCTTTTTAGGTTTGATATCTGCATGGATATTCGAGGATGCAAGGATTGATTTCACTCAGGATTTCATCGTTTCACTTTTATATCTTACAATCTTTGCAACGATTATTGCCATGTGGGTGCAGAATCATTTTCAGGGTGAAACAACACCCACGCGAGCTGCTGTGATATTTTCGCTCGAGCCAGTGATTGCAGGTATATTCGCTTATTTATTTGCTGGAGAAAATATCGGATATATGGGAATAATTGGTGCCGCGATAATAATGATGGGTTTGATGCTCTCTGAGTTTTCTGATGAAATCCCCGGGTTGAATCGAGTTATTACCGCCTCAGATGCATAAGCCGATAATGTGATTCTGATGTGATGCAAACTTCTGAAGTTGTAATTCACGTAAATTGAAGGTCGTGGTAATTTTTGTTTCTTGCGTAACATCAGCGTTCATGAAACAGTATTTCACCACCTGGAATGAAAATGTAGGTCGAATCGCCGATTCGACCCGCCTTGTGGTCGATATGCCATCTCGACCTACAATTCTGTGCAAAGTGGCTATTTTCATAGCAATTGGGTACAGTAGTCTGTCTTATCTGAGTAGTGTGAGTTTTTTCGTTTCAGAGAATGAGCCAGCTTCCAGACAGTAATAATACACGCCAGTCGTAAAAGCAGCCGCATCCCAACGCTGTACGTATGTTCCCGCAGGTAATTCGTATGCTAGCAGAATCGACACCTCTCTTCCCAGAGCATCAAATACTTTCAGTGATACAAACGATTTAGCTGGAATACTAAAGGAAATAGTCGTTGTTGGGTTGAAAGGATTCGGATAATTCTGTTGTAATGAATAACTATTCGGACTCTCGTGCGAAACCGTCTCCTTGTAAGAAGTAATCATTTCGGAAAGTGGACGGCGCCATACGCCGCCGCCATGAGTCCCTGCGAAGAGATCCGTACCGCTGACGGCAAGCGAGAGAACATGAGTGTAAGTCAATCCAGTATTGACGGTAGTCCAGTTTGTGCCGTTATTGGTTGAAAGAAACACTCCACCATAAGTTCCAGCAAAGATGTTGGTACCGTTTACGACAAGCGAATGGACATAAGTGTTTGCCAATCCAGTATTGACGGTTGTCCAGCTTGTGCCGGCATTGGTGGTAAAAAACACCCCAATGCCGTTAGTTCCAGCGAAGATGTTGGTGCCGTTGACGGCAAGCGAGAAGACATAAGTGTAAATCAATCCAGTATTTACGACAGTCCAGCTTGTGCCGTTATTGGTGGAAAGAAACACGCCGCCATCAGTTCCAGCGAAGATGTTGGTGTCGCTGACGGCAAGCGAGAAGACATAAGTGTAAGTCAATCCAGTATTGACAGCAGTCCAACTTGTGCCGTTATTGGTGGAAAGAAAGACACCGCCATCAGTTCCAACGATGATGTTGGTACCGCTTACGGCAAGCGACCGGACATAAGGGTTTGTCAATCCACTACTCGCGGTAGTCCAGCTTATGCCGTTATTGGTGGAAAGAAAGATGCCGCCGCCCCAAGCTCCAGCGAATATATTGGTACCGCTGACGGCAAATGACCGGATATCAGTGTTTGTTAATCCACTACTCGCGGTATTCCAGCTTGTGCCGTTATTGGTTGAAAGAAACACTCCGCCATCAGTTCCAGCTAAGATGTTGGTGTCACTGACGGTAAGGGACGAGACATTAGTGTTTGCCAATCCAGTATTGACGGCAGTCCAGCTCGTGCCGTTATTGGTGGAAAGAAACACGCCGCCAGAAATTCCAGCGAAGATGTTGGTACCACTGACGACAAGCGACCAGACATAAGTGTAAGTCAATCCAGTATTTACGGCAGTCCAGGTTGTGCCGTTATTGGTGGAAAGAAATACGCCGTCAGAAGTTCCAGCGAAGATTTTGTTGCCGCTGACGGCAAGCGAGAAGACATATTTGTTTGTCAATCCACTACTTGCAGCAGTCCAGCTTGTGCCGTTATTGGTGGAAAGAAACACTCCGCCATCAGTTCCAGCGAAGATATTGGTACCGTTGATGGCGAACGACCAGACATAAATGTTTGTCAATCCAGTATTGACGGCAGTCCAGCTTGCCCCGTTATTGGTGGAAAGAAACACGCCGCCAGAAGTTCCAGCGAAGATGTTGGTGTCACTGACGGCGAGCGAGAAGACAACAGTGTTTGTCAATCCACTACTTGCAGCAGTCCAGCTTGTGCCGTTATTGGTGGAAAGAAATACGCCACCTGAAGTTCCAGCGAAGATATTGGTACCGTTGACGGCAAGCGACCGGACATAAGGGTTTGTCAATCCAGTATTGACGGCAGTCCAGCTTGCCCCGTTATTGATGGAAAGAAACACGCCGCCAGCAGAAGTTCCAGCAAAGATGTTGTCCCCGTTGACGGCAAAACAAGCGATGTCTCCACCATAAGGTCCGGCAGTTTGTACCCACTGGGCATTCACCGGTGTAGACATGATACAAATTGAAGCAAGTATCAATGTTGAAAAAATGAAATGTTTCATAGCTTTACTCCTATATCGTTTTCTCTTAAAAAAAATACACCTTGATGATACGAAATATTCTAATCTATGTTAAAAAATGCAAAATAATTACTGTCTAACTTTATCTTGATTGTGTAATATTCAACTCTTTTAATCTTCTGTAAAGCGTTGGTAGGGATATCTTCAATTCGCGTGCAGTCTTTTCCTTATCGTTATTATTTCCCCGAAGAGAGCTTTCAATATAGTGGCGTTCTAATCCTTTCATCATTTCATCAAGTGATTGACTATCTTCTGTTAATTGGAGAGTGATATTGTCCTTAAATACATCAGGCAAATCGTCCATCGTGATGAAGTTATCTTTGCAGAAGATAACCGCACGCTCGATAACGTTTTCAAGCTCCCGAATTTCCCCTTTCCAATTGTGGTTTGTTAAGCTGCGCATTACTTCGTTACTCGCACCACTGATGTGCTTATGATTTTTATTACTATACTTTTCGATAAAATGTTCAACAAGGAGTGGAATATCCTCTCGTCTATCGGAAAGTGAAGGTAGATGGATTTCAACAACATTCAGACGGTAAAATAAATCCATGCGGAATCGCCCTGCTTCGACTTCCATTTTTAAATCTCGGTTGGTAGAAGCTACAATTCTAACGTCAACATTAATTGGTGTTGACATCCCGACCGGTGTGAATTCTTTTTGTTCTATCGCTCTTAATATTTTTACCTGTAAGTTAAGAGGCATCTCGCTGATCTCGTCAAGATATAAAGTTCCGCCATCTGCCGCTTTGAAGTAACCAATTTTATCCGCTACAGCACCCGTGAAAGACCCTTTTTTATGCCCGAATAACTCACTCTCAATTAACGATTCAGAAATCGCTCCACAATTAACAATTATGAGGGGTTTATCACTTCTGGAGCTGTTATAATGCAATGCCCGTGCGACCAATTCTTTTCCCGTGCCGCTTTTTCCTGTGATAATAACAGTACTCTCTGTTGAAGCAACCATCGAGATGGTTTGAAATATCTTTTGAATCGCTGGGCTTTTACCGATAATGTTTGAAAAATTTATTTCTTGATGAAGTTCTCTCCTGAGGATTTGATTTTCGAGTGTTAGCTTCTTTACATCTAAGAGTCGTCGTATCCTGAAAATTAAATCATCGAAGTCGATGGGTTTGAGTATGTAATCGCTTGCGCCCTTTCTTAATGCAGAAATAGCGGTTTCGATGGAGCCGTATGCTGTGATGACCATGAGATATGTTTGAGGACTTAGATGTATAGCTTTATCTAATAACTCGATCCCTTTCATCTGCGGCATTTCAATGTCAGTTATTATTAAATCAAATGTATCATCCAAGAGTTTCTGGTAAGCCTCACTACCATCCGATGCTACGGCAACGGTATAACCCTCTTTTTCAAGAATGAATGAGATCGATTCTCGAAGTATTTTTTCGTCATCAACAATTAAGATTCGGTCTGCCATTGAATAGGAAAAAATGTAATATCATGATTGAACGGGGAGACGAACTGTGAATAAAGCCCCAACGTCTTTGTTGCTTTTCACACGAATTTCTCCCCGGAAACTTTTTATGATACCGTAACTGACCCACAAACCCAGTCCGGTTCCTTCTCCAACTTTTTTAGTTGTATAGAACGGCTCAAATATTTTGGAGAGGTCTTCTTGCTTGATTCCTTTTCCATTGTCTTCAATATCGATAAGCAGGGAATCGTCCAATAGTGCTGATTTGATTGAAATCCGTTTTTGTTTATTCTTATTTAGTGGTGTCGGTTGGGAATCCTGTAGTGCATCCACTGAATTAAGCATTAAGTTTATAAATACCTGTTGAATCTGATCTGGGACCAACATCAATAGCGGTAAATTATAATCCAGTGCAGTATCGAAATAAATATCCTTAGATTTTTTGCTAACGCGAACGATTTCGATAGCATCATGAATAATTTTATTGATGTCTGTGAGTTGGACTTCGTATGTAGAGCGCCGTGAAAAATCTACCAGATCGCGTATGATTCGTGAGATCCGAGTAATCTGACTCTTAATCAGTTCTAATTTTTCCTGAGTGAATTCATCCTCGCTCGTCCTTTGAATAATTTGAACCAATGAAGATATAGAAGCGAGTGGATTACCGACTTCGTGTGCAAGCCCTGCGGCAAGCATACCGATACTTTCCATTTTTTGAGCATGGATAAGCTGTTGTTCTAAATATTTCTGGTCAGAAATATCTCGATGTATACCGAAATAACCAACTAAATCGCCCTCTGTATTGACGATGGGTGAAATGAGCAATTGCGTGTAAAATGGTTCTCCGTTCCGCCCTTTGTTTTCAACTTCACCAACCCATACTTTGCCGGCAGAGATTGTCTGCCACATCTTATTCCAGAAACTTTTCGGATGTTTTCCGCTGCTGAAAATATTCGGATTTTTTCCGATCACTTCTTCCTTCGTATATCCACTTGCTTTCTCGAAGGCAGGATTTACATAAATGATGTGTCCATAAGCGTCGGTAATTTCAATAGGATTTACAGTGTAATGTGCCAGGTTCGTAAATCGCAACAGGTCGAGTTCTTGTTTTTTTCTATCAGAGATATCATGGGCAACAATCAAGCAGCCACGCTCGTTACGTTTCTGATCGAGAATGATACGGTTCAGGAAAAGCTCGACATTTAGGATATCGCCATTCGAACGTTTGAACTCAGCTTCCATTCTATGTGTACTGCCATCCTTAATACAGGCATCAATTATTCCTTCTACATTAGAAAGATATGCAGGATTAACATAATCTTTAATAGATCGATTTGGCAAATATTTATTTTCTTTTTCAAGGATTGCTTTACCTCTTTCGTTTATCTCTATTATGGATTCATCGGGCGAAACGATAAAACACATATCAGGTAGAGCGTTAAGAATATCTAACCATCTCTCTTGTCTGAGTTTTTGTGGTTTCATTTGTACCTCACGGGGTATGCTCTTATCTGATCGATTATTCCGATTCATAAAATTCAATTGGGATTTTATTGTATTAAAATATACTGTTCATTTGGGCAAATATCAAATTTGAGAAAGAACTTCCTGGATTTTATATTGTCAACAACCTCATTCGTTTGACTTTCATTCAATTTCATCGTATTTTTTCATGTGTTATTAAAGGCTATGGAAACTGGAGTAAATATAATTGTCAGTGGTTTTGTACAAGGTGTAGGATTTCGCTATTACGTTTTCAATCGTGCAATGCGTCTTGGATTAAAAGGTTATGTGAAAAATTTGTATAATGGAGATGTTGAGATTGAAATTGAAGGAAATAGGTCACTGATTGAGGAGTTTATTAGAGAAGTTAAAGTAGGTCCGCGTGCCGCTAAGGTTAATGATATAAAAATTTGCTGGAAAGAACCTGAGCAACATTATAAACATTTTGAGATTCAATAACAATGGAAATACGGTTTGGTTTTGGATACGACGTACACAGATTAGTTACTAATCGTAAATTGATTTTAGGCGGTGTAGAAATACCGTTTGTGAAAGGATTGATCGGGCATTCCGACGCTGATGTTGTGTGTCATGCCATCGCCGATGCACTTTTAGGTGCAGCCGCACTTGGTGATATCGGAAAACATTTCCCTGACACCGAGCCGCGATTTAAAGATATTTCGAGTCTCGTTCTTCTACGTCACGTTGGCGGTCTCGTCCGTTCTAATAATTTTGAAATCGTTAACGTCGATTCAACAATTCTACTCCAACAACCCAAAATAAGTTCGTACGTAAAACGAATGCGTGAAAACATCTCACATGCGCTTGGTGTTCATCTTAATCAAGTTTCGGTAAAAGCAACTACGAATGAAGAACTTGGATTCATTGGCATGGGAGATGGCGCTGCAACATATGCTGTTGCATCAATTAGGGCATTAACCTTAGACCTTGGTCTGTAAATATCGGATAATCTTGAACGAATTAATTCAATATCTTTCTACGCTCGATCCGTTGTGGATATACACGATAATTTTTCTGGTTGCATTCATCGAAAATATTTTTCCACCGGCTCCGAGCGATGTTCTGGTTGTGTTCGGTGGTGCGCTGGCAGCTATGGGCAAAGGACATTTTATTATCGCATTTCTTGCCGGTGCTACCGGGGGCACATTAGGTTTTATGGTAATGTATGGTATCGGTAAATGGTTCGGTCATAAAATTCTCGAAACAGGGAAGCTTAAATTTGTAAAGCTTGATGAACTACACAAATTTGAGCGTTGGTTTGCGTCGTATGGTTATTGGTTGATTATCGCAAACCGCTTTTTAACCGGCACGCGTGCAATCGTTTCTTTTTTTGCAGGTATCTCTGAACTCGATTTCACAAAAACAACGATATTATCTTTCTTAAGTTCGACGGTATGGTATATTATTCTTGTATATGCAGGTTACTCACTCGGAAAAAATTGGGACAGGGTTGGTTACTATTTGAAAACTTATAGTATTGTAATTACTATTCTCGTGGTCGGTATTGTTCTCATCGTAGTGGTTCGCTATCTTTACAAACGACATCAACTGAAGAAAAATAATAATGGTTGAATTTTTATATTCTATTGATAAAGCAATATTCTATTTTTGCAATCAAACGCTGTCCAATTCTGTGTTCGATGTTTTAATGCCAGCAATTACAGATTGGAACAAATCATGGATAGGTATCGGATTTTTTGGATTGTTCTGGATATTTTTATTCTGGAAAGGAGGAAAAAGGGGAAGGACAGCGGCGCTCTTGCTAATTCCCTTGATATTATTAAGCGATCAGGTTAGCAGCAACATATTAAAGAATATTTTTGTTCGTCCTCGGCCTTGTCATATTCTTGATGGAGTAATGGTTGTCGAGAACATTCGACTGCTTGTTTCATGCGGTCCAGGTTTTTCGTTCCCTTCATCTCATGCTGCAAACAATTTTGCTTTTGCATTCTTAATGTCATTTTTCTATCGAAAATGGACTTGGGTGTTTATTTTCTATGCAAGTATCATGGGCTTCTCAAGAATCAGTGTGGGTGTACATTATCCATCCGATGTTTTAGGTGGAGCAGCACTTGGTGCAGTATACGCATTTTTGATTATCAGTATCTGGAAAATTGCTGCAATAAAATTCCCATCTCTCGCTCTTGAACAAAGATGAATATTCGATCATATAAATTATTTTTAGCGGCACTGTCGGGTGTATTGCTCGGTGCAGCGTTTCCACCAATTCCTACCGGTATTACTGCTGCATTTGCTTTTATTCCCTTTTTCCTGCTTTTTGAATCCATCGATGATTATGCGAAAGCGTTTAGATATTCATACACAACATTTTTCGTTTTTAATCTAACAGCTATGTATTGGGTAGGTGGTTTTACCCATTGTAAAGATGTTTATATGATTATTGCTGGATTATTATTATTACTTGCTCATCCAATATTTTTCTATGTCCCGATTGTTATATGGATGTTTATTAAACGCAGTCTTGGATTTAAATTTTCGATTATCACATTTCCTTTTCTGTGGGTTGGATTTGAGTACATACATTCTCTGACCGAGATCGGATTTCCTTGGTTAACATTAGGGAATACACAGACCTATGACGTAGCAATTATTCAAATTGCTTCTGTTACGGGTGTGTATGGTATATCTTTCTGGTTATTGTGGTTGAATGTAATAGGTTTTGTTCTGTTTACCAAGTTGGCTATTAAAGCGTGGAATATTTTCTCGTGGAATTCTTTTCGATATATTCTTCTATTCTTGTTGATATATTTTCTGCCAAAGTTTTATGGAAATCATGTGCTTGAAAGTCCGTCTTTACATTCAGCAAAAACGATTAAAGTAGCTGCCATACAACCGAACATCGACCCGTTTGAAAAATGGACAGTCAATCCGGAAGAACCACTTGATAACATCCAACGGCAAACAAACGAGATCGTGAACAAGCAGGTTGATTTAGTTCTCTGGCCCGAAACGGCAATGCCGTTTTATATTCTCCATCCAAACAATCGCTATCATTTTGAGAAGATAAAGTTTCAGGTTGATACCATGAATATAAATTTATTAACGGGAATACCCGACATTCATTATTTCAAAAATGGTGAAATGATTCCAAAGAGCAGTAAAATTTCTATCGATGGACAATGGTACGAAACGTACAACAGCTCGATGCTATTGCAACCGGGTAGCGATGTGATACAAAAATATGCAAAAATTGTGCTTGTACCATTTGCCGAGAGAGTGCCTTTTTCGGAAGCGTTGAGTTTCTTGAATGCTGCTCAATGGAATTTTGGATTGGGAGGTTGGGCACGCGGAAAAGATACTACTGTTTTCCAATTTAGTGCATTGAATGGAGAACCGGTAAAATTCTCGAACATGATTTGTTATGAATCAGTTATTCCGTCATTAGTGTCAGCGTTTGTCAAGGAAGGTGCACAATTTTTAACAATCATTACTAATGACAGTTGGTGGGGGAATACATCCGGTGCATATCAACACAAGCAGTTTGCTGTATTACGAGCGATAGAAAATCGTCGCTGGGTAGTTCAATGTGCTAATGGCGGAATTTCTTGTTTCATCGATCCCTATGGTCGTATGATGCATGAGACAAAATTATTCACCCAAACAATTGTTCACGGAGAGGTAGAGCTGCGCGATGAAAAAACTTTTTATACAGAAAATGGTGATTGGTTTGCTGAA
>JASEHD010000032.1 GCA_030019075.1 Bacteroidota bacterium | reverse complement strand
CCGAATACACAAGCATCAACATACAAGAACCTCAGTGCATTGAATACCTGATTGATGCTCGATGCGGCAAAATGTTCTTGTTCAATGAGGTAGAGGAGATATGTCTTGATCTCCTCATCATTAACATCACGAGGATGTTTCGGTTTAATATAAGTAACGAACGAACGCAGACAACTCACATAGGACTTAATCGTTTTGTGCGAATAGTTCCGTAATCTCAGTTCTCGTCTTACAGTCTCATAGAACCCACTCTTTTTCGCAGGGTCCACTACGAATTGATCTCTACATTTAATGATACATCGGTAATTATTATGCCAATAATATAAAACTTGTTTGATTGAAAGTCAACAAAAAATAATTGAATTATTTTCTGTGTTTTTCTCAAAATAAGTTAAAAATGATTCGGGGAAAAACTACCTTAGCGGGCAAGCAGAGATGCCCGAACAAGCTTGTTCTGATGAATATCAGGATTCTAAGAGACTCGAAAGCTAAGCTCAGAGGGGGCTGTCCTAAAAGTAAGAATTGGTTTGTTGTAGAGCGAAATTTATTTCGCTTTAAGAATATTTTAACGAACTGAAGTTCGTTCTACAATTCGGTTTTTCTTCTAAGATGTTGGGGGTAAAAATTTATCCTTTTGAGGTTCCGTTCGGTCGGAATTAAATGGTATTGCTGTACCCGATTTATGTAAGTATCATCGATTCAACCTGTTAATATTATCAATCATCTGATTAGATAGGTCAGGATTTTGATTGGTGTCTAACCAAACCTATCAAACCCCCGACTAAAACTGTCGTACTGCTACCAATCAGTGTATACCAGGTCCAACCAATATTTCCGAATATGACGACGATAATCATAACAGTGATGCCAACGAAGAAGCTGATGATAGCTTCACTTTGCTGAACATTGTTATTTAACACACCAAGTAAAAATATTCCGAGCAGACCTCCATAAGTAAACGATGCTACGCTGAGTGCGATCTCAACGAGTGACTTCGAGCCGCTGTAAATAAAAAAGATCGCCATACCAACCAACAATATTGCCCACAATAGTGAAACCAATCGGGAGATAGATAATTCTTTTTTATCAGATAAGTTCTTTCCAAAATATGGTTTATAAAAATCTAACATCACAGCGGAGGCAAGTGAGTTCACCGAACCGGAAAGTGTTGACATCGCTGCAGCAAGTAATCCGGCGATGATCAATCCGGAAAGACCTGAAGGGATATGCTCAATAATAAATTTTGGGAATATCTCATCTGCTTTTAGAACATTAAGCTGCGCGAGTGTCATCCCTCCATAATATGAATAAAGAAGAACGCCGATGAAAAGAAAAATAGCGAACTGTATTATCACGATAACCCCACTCCCGATGAGGGCACGTTGTCTATCCTTCAGCGTCCTGACTGTAAGTAATCTTTGTACTATAAGTTGATCGGTACCGTGCGATGCCATAGAGAGGAACGCTCCACCCAGCACACTTGCGATAAGTGTGTAGGGTGTTCTGATAAAATCTTCAAACGATTTATCAAATCCAAAATTAACAACTGCGAGCTTTCCGCTTGGGATTGCTGCATCTATCATTGATTGCAATCCATTTGGAAGATCCCCAATGATAACAATAGCCGCAGCGAAGGCGCCGATAAGGTAAATGAACATCTGCACAACGTCCGTCCAGATGACCGCTCTGACACCGCCGATATAAGTGTACACAAGTGTGATTACAGCCATAACGATAATAGAGAAAATATAGATCTGTTCGTTTGATAGGAATGTTAAAGTATTCCAACCCTTCATTAATATCGCTAACGGTATCGCTGTTGCAAAGAGGCGGACACCATCAGCAATTAATCGAGTGAACATGAATGTTATGCTTGCGACATTACGTGTTTTCGATCCAAATCGATTTGCAAGGAGTGCATAAGCTGTTTGCAGTTCACCTTTTTGGTAGGCTGGTAGAAAAATAAAACTTACTACAATTCTTCCAATCAGGTAGCCAAAAGTAACTTGAAGGAAATTGAGGTTTGTAAGATATGCCAGACCGGGTATACTGATAAAAGTTAGTGTGCTGGTCTCGGTTGCAACGATTGCGAAACATACTGCCCACCATGGAAGATTCCTGCCACCTAAAAAATAATCTTTTGATGACGATTGCTTTCCACCGCTAATAACTCCTAAGATTGCGATTCCGAAAAGATAAATTAGTACTATCAGATAATCGAGGGTGGAAAAACCCATCAGTATCTCGGAGGGAGCGAGAGATGTTGCAGATGAACAGCAGCTACCGGATTAAACTTTGAGAGCATCCTCAACTTTACCATTAATGGTAAATACGCGATCAAGCTGAGAAATTTTCATCAGATTCAATACTTTATCATGTACATGAACCAGATGCACGCTGCCGCCATGTTCACGCATCGTTCGATGTGCGATGAGAAGCGCGCTCAAACCATTGCTATCGCAGAACTGTACCTCTTTCATATCAATAATTAATTTTGAAGTATTCTTTGGTTTACAGAGAATGAGAAATTCTGCTTTCAATTCTGGTGCGATGGTAGTATCTAATTTTCGCATATGGATTTTTAGGATTGTCGCTTTACCATTTTTTGTAACATCAAATTTCATGAAATCTCCAATTAATGTTTAAAACATCGCAAGACACTCGGTAAATTTGTCATAAAGTGCCTGTGGTGTTCGTTGTTTATTTAAATTCAAATGGACGTTAAAAAAGATATCGGAGTCAGGGCTCGAAAAACCGACACGAACCTTCGCTCCCGATGCTTTGCAAATATACGCAGTATGCAGGACGAAATCAAGATTTAAATCAATTGCAACATCGTAATCGCATGTGAAGATGCGTTCTAGCACTGATTTTATCGGTAATGAGAATTTGTTAATGTCGGTGGGGTCTAACCTTACGACTTCACATTTCGGAAAATTTGCAAGTGCAGTTTCCCTTGTGCTGTTGTGTACAACAGTCAGATGAATTGTTTTCATCCGTTCGCGATAATTGCGCAACGCATTGCCTGCAATGATTGCTTCTTCATATCCAATCGGGAGTGTGATGAGCATATTGCGGGCGTTTCGAAAGAATTCAGTCATGGATTGTACATGATCAATTGAGCTCCTGAATTGAAATTTTGCAAACTGTAGACCTAAGTATCCTAATATGTTTTCGAACATTTCTTATCCTTTTCTATTACTTCAAAAAACTTTTCTTCATTCCAGATTTCAATTTTTAATTTCTTCGCTTTATCGAGCTTCGAGCCTGCATCTTCGCCTACAATTAATATATTAACTTTTTTTGAGATATTTGGTGCTACTTTACCACCAAGTTCTTCAATAACTTCTTTTGCCTGGTCTCGACTCATATTGGTGAGAGTTCCGGTTAATAGAAAAGTTTTTCCTGCAAGTATGCCATTTGATTTTTTCTTTTCCTCTGATAACCTTATACCAGCAGCTTTCAATCGTGCAAGCAATTGTTTGTTGTGATCATCTTTGAAGAATCTAAAAATACTTTCTGCGATCTTTGGTCCGATCTCGTGGATCGTTTGTAAATCCTCCTGTTTTGCTTGCATCAACTCGTTGATGTCGTTAAAATGATCTGCTAAAACTTGAGCAACTGTTGTCCCAACGTGTTTGATTCCTAATGAAAAAAGAGTACGATGATAAGGGCGTTGTTTACTGTTCTCAATTCCTTCCAATAGATTATGGACGCTTTTTTCACCCCAACGATCAAGCATTACTAATTTATCTTTATATTTGTGAAAGTCATAGATGTCGGCGACATTGCGAATGAATCCACCGGTAACAAGTTGATCAATAACCGCTTCGCCAAGGCCATCGATGTCCATCGCACCACGAGCAGCCCAGTGCTCGATACGCCCCCGAATTTGTTTCGGACATTCAATATTAATACAGAAATAATTTGCTTCATCTTGCAATTTAACTAATTTTGTGCCGCACTCAGGGCATGTTGTTGGGAAAGTATATGGCTTAGTATGTTTCGGTCGTTTATCTAATACTACTTTAGTTACTTTAGGAATTACATCACCACCTCGCTCGACCACAACTGTATCACCAATGCGAATATCAAGATTGCGGATATAGTCCTCGTTGTATAGTGAAGCACGAGTAATAGTTGTGCCGCCAATATAAACCGGCTCTAAGTCTGCTACAGGTGTAATTGTTCCGGTTCGCCCTACTTGCAATCGAATAACTTTCAACTTAGTTTCGCCTTTTTTTGATGCGAATTTACACGCGATCGCCCATCGTGGACTTTTCGCAATCGTACCCAGCTTGTCTTGCTGCTCGATTGAATCAATTTTGACAACAATCCCATCGATATCAAAAGGAAGTGTATCTCTTTTACTCTCCCATTCTTTCCAATGCTCGATGACATCATCGATATTACCAAATAATTTAGCATGGTCATCAACTAAAAACCCTAATTGTTTAAGGAGTTGAAGGTTTTCATAGTGGCTCTGTTGTGTTTTGTCTTCTACTAAAAGTGAGTAAGCGAAAAATTTTAAGGGCCGAGATGCGACAATTTTCGGGTCTTGCAGCTTCAAGGTACCAGCAACGGAATTGCGTGGATTTGCAAATGTTTTTTCTTCATTTTGCTCTCTTTCTTCGTTCATCCGCTGAAAATCATCTCTATTCATTACTACTTCACCGCGAACTTCACAATTTTTCAAAATGGAATCGGTTTTTTCAAGTCGAAGCGGAATTGTGCGAATCGTTTTTGTATTTGATGTGATATCATCCCCCTGAGCTCCATCACCACGTGTTGCCCCGAGAGTAAGAATGCTATCTGTATATCGAAGACTGAGCGAGACTCCATCAAATTTCAATTCGCATACATATTTATATTTTCTGTCCGGGAGAAGATTGCGGATTCTACGGTCGAAATCCCGGATATCTTCTTCTGAATAAGTATTTGATAAGCTCAACATCGGCGATGAATGTTTTACTGTCGGAAATTCTTTAGTTGGAACACCACCAACTCGCTGAGTGGGCGAGTCGGGTGTTATCACCTGTGGATATTTGGCTTCCATCTCTTGCAGCTCACGCATCATTGAGTCGTATTTCTCATCGCTTATCTCTGGTTGAGCGAGTACGTAATACAAATAATCATGGTGATGTATTTTTTTCCTTAGTTCCTCAGCTTTCCGTACTATTGATTGATCGTTCTTCATTATTCTTTTTGATTCGAGCTCCCTTGTTTTTGGAATTTTTTTAATGTTGCCCAATCTAACTGGACATTTCTCATTGGTTTCCTGATTGTACTTAAAGGTCCAAGGCGGTTACCGTTTAATGAAAACGATACGGCCGCTCCATTCCCTACAGAAACGATGAAGTACTGTTTCGCTTTCCACTTTTTCCTATAAAAAGGAGGAAACAAGTATTCATTTAATGTGATACCATCGATGTTTATGCGGACCCAAACACTTTCGCTCGACACGCTCTCTAACCATAAGCTATCATTCTTACCCGATGTCGATTTTATGTTGGCGATATCAGTAACCGAATCAGTTATTGATGTCATGGGTTTCATTTTCGATTCATGTTCTTTTATCACATCCGAAAAGGAAATTTCTTCGGTTACTGATGATGCGGGAGTATCGCGCAGCCACAGCATTGAAATTAAAAATCCAAGAAGGATGATTATTATAAGAGCAAACAGAATAAGCTGCTGACGATAACGAAATTTCTTTTGTGTGCGCGGTTCGATTTTAGAAACTGGCTGGTTAGCTGGGATCTCCGATTTCGTCGATGTGGAGTCGCTTTTAATGGAAGCAGTATGTTCAATTGTACTTAACTCGCCAGAATCAAGAAGTTCGTTAGGATTTAATCCGACTTGAACTGCGTAAGCTTTAATGAATGCACGAATATAAATCATCGGTAGGGCTGGGATTAGACCATGCTCAATATCATCGATGTATTTGCGGTCGATTCGGGTTGCCAGAGCAATATCATCAAGTGAACGACCTTGAGTTTCCCTTGCGTTCCGCAATTTATCTCCGATTGTCTTCATGGATTATTGAAAATCATTGTTTGGATATTGAATATTCGATGGAGCGTCAAGTATAGATCGAACTTTACCAGCAAAATCATCAACCTCATAAGGTTTCTGAATAAATCCATCTATTGATTGTGTAAATTTTCCATCATCAAGCATAGTAGCGCTATATCCACTGCAAACCAAGACTTTTAGCGTTGGATAATGTTTCTTAATATATTCAAAAGTTGCTCTGCCGCCCATACGTGGCATATTCATATCAAGAATAATCAGATCGAAGGGAGTAGTAGATGTTTCGAGCTTTGATATCGCTTCCCGACCGTTGAGAGCTCTTTCTGTTTTATAACCTAATTCCTCTAAGATATCCGTACCAACTTCACCAACGGAAATTTCATCTTCAATCATTAAAATATGTTCCTTGCCGCCAATGATTTCCGTTGGCTTCAACTGTTCCCCTTTTTTTGATTGAGTATCAGAAACACGCGGCAGGAAAATCGAAAACATGGTTCCGCTGTTGACTTCGCTGCTCACATTAATGTAACCATTGTTCCCTTTGACAACACCATAGACAACGGATAGCCCAAGTCCCGTGCCTTTACCTTGGTCTTTAGTCGTAAAGAATGGTTCATATATCCGATGCAGTAATTCTGGAGGAATACCGGCACCAGAATCAGCGACCGTGATCATAGCGTAAGCTCCAGGGTTGCCATCCGTTAGCTGAGCAGCGTCTTGCTGGTTTAAATCAATGGGATTGCTATTGATGACGATAATTCCGCCCTGTGGCATTGCGTCACGGGCGTTCAGACAAAGATTTAAAAGTGCTTGTTGAATCTGACCTTCGTCTGCTTCAACAATGAGCGGATCTTTGGATAAATTACATTTGATATGAATTGTTTTCGGTGTGGTTACTTCGAATAATTTTAAAGTTTGATCAATAATCATATTTACATCTGTGCGAGTAATGTGCGGATTGCTTTTCCGGGCGAACGTAAGAAGCTGACGGGTAACTGCTGCACCTCGCCTCGATGTTGTCTCGATTAGATCGACATATTTCACCAAACGTGGATTATCAAGAATACGTCGGCGCATGATGGAAGCAGATCCTAAAATTGCTGTTAGAATATTGTTGAAATCGTGAGCAATTCCCCCGGCAAGATTCCCGATACTATCAATTTTTTGAGCTTGAAGGATTTTTGCTTCCATTTTTTTCTTTTCAGTTATATCTCTCAGTACCATACGTGCTATCGTGGGTTTACCGTCTGAATCGTACACTAATGAAGTATTAACACTAACATCGATCAAAGTTCCATCCGATCTCTGGATCTGCTCTTCAATACCTTTTAGTTCCTGTCCATGTTCGAATATCTTCTTCAGGTTTGCCTCCAGATGTTTATGCTGGGAAGATGGATACAGATTTAGTAACGGGTTACCAAGAATACGTTCTTTGGGTATACCAAGTAACTGACTCTCGGTTTGGTTGCAGCTTACAACGTAACCCCGACGATCCACACTGTGATACATATCTGGAGAATTCTCATACAAGTCGGCATATAATTGTTCTGATTGTCGTACTTGCTCAAATAAGGAAGCGTTATTCAAAGCCATACTAATTTGATTTCCAAATGCCTGGATAAGTGCCACTTTTTTTCTCTCAAATTTTTTTGGATCTTTACTGCTGATAATCAACGCACCGGCAAAACTTCCTTGCTGAACAAGTGGAATGGATGCTAAGATTTTCATTCCTTCGTGTGCAAACTCCGCCGTTATACTTTTTTGGATATTAATTGTATCCGCACTCTGCAAGCCGGGTGTCCGGATCCAATGGGATGCTTCATCTGATATAGATAAGTCGGCAGGGAACAGTTGTGTGGATGTTCCATAGGAATGCTTTAGTATGAGCTTATGATTTTCAAAGAGGTATATCCAGCCAACATCGGCATGCATTAGCTGCATGACCTTGACCAATGCGGATTGGAGGACATTATTCAGGTCAACTGAATAATTGACCGCTTCTGCAATTGTATTCAATTCGAGTAATTCCCGCCGTTGAGATTCAATTGTTCTTCCATAGTTAAGAGCAAAATAAATGCTCACATATCCAAATACTCCGACCGTTACAACACTAATAAAATCGAGTAGTCCTAATTGTTCTCCACCCATTACTCTTACACTGATTAAGGTAATCATAGCTACTATAACCGCCGTAGAGGCAACGATCTGTGCTTGTTCAAGAAGTCCCATCGATCTGTAAAATACTCTTATACCGGTTAGAAAATTTTTTATCAATTTTATCATGTTAAAATGTAAGAAGAAAAGATATGAGTATCAAAATTCTGATTTGATATTAATCTAAAAATTACTACATTCCATTAATATTTTTTAAAAAAGCCATTTATTTGGGGGTATTTGATGAAATGATGGAATATTGCCTCCAAGCATCTTAATATTTTTATATAATGACAATTTTAATAATTCTAACTGCACTTATAGTACTTACAGGCGTTATATTTTTCTTTTACGCTCGTCGTAAAAAAATTATTAAATTAACCACCGATGAATATAATCTGTTAGCATCCCGTAAGTTTGATCGTTATGAATTACGTTCATTTTTAGTGAGAGGCGATTTTAATTCCACTTTTGTAGCATTTGACCCTGTTAAGAATAAAACAGTTGCCATCCGTATTTTGCACCGAAAACTGATTTACAATGATCAAATCGTAAAACATTTTTTGTTCAAGGGTGAGATGCTTAAGTTCTTATCGGAGCGTTATCCAGGGAACAGTTTCGTCCAAAATATCAATTATGGCACTACTTAT
Organism: Bacteroidota bacterium; assembly: GCA_030019075.1. Taxonomy (GTDB): domain Bacteria; phylum Bacteroidota; class Ignavibacteria; order UBA10030; family SZUA-254; genus JASEHD01. Next base: position 17,267 of record JASEHD010000032.1, on the reverse strand, counting down.
GTTGATGACGAACCAAGACAATTTATTGTTACTGATTATGTCAACGGAGTTACACTCGCAGAGATATTAGATCGATTCGGGAAACTCTCACCGAAAGACACTTATACAATTATTAGCCAACTTGCAAAAACATTATCATCTGCACATAGCCAAAGGATATGGATCCGAGACCTCTCACCCGGGAATATCGTTCTAACTATAGATGATTCAGGCGGCATAATCGCTACACTCGCGAATGTTGGTGTAGCATTCAAAGAATTACCTACTGATGAAGCCGCACAATTCAAACAAGCATATTATGCACCAGAGGATCGGAAAGGCGATTATGTAAGCGCAGCATCCGACATTTATGCTCTTGCCTCTCTGACGTTCAGAATGTTGGAAGGATTCGATCTTTCTCAAAGGAATGAAGGACAACCATGGTCAGGTATATCTTCTGTTCTTGAAACCCCACTGAATGAAGATCCGAATAAGCGCCCGTCTTCGATTGATAATTTTCTAAAATCGATTGAATCGATCCAATCACATAAATCCTCAGTAAAGGATCAACGTTGGATCGTCGTCATTTCGAATTTATTAAAAAATCGAACTGAGTTTAAAATCAAACACAGTGGGAAAGAATCGTTGGCTCGGACACAACAGAAGAAACAGCTTCTTCCGCAGCCAACGCGCGATAAACTCGTGAGTGCTTTCATAACCGGATTAGTTGCTGCATTTTTTTTGTGGATTGGAAAGAAAATTGAATCGGTTCTCGCGAGTCCTAAAAAAGCAGTGAAGGCAGTTGCCATTGGTGTAGTTCTGCTCGCTGTTGCACTGTGGTATTTTGTTTTTGCCCCTGCAAAAACTTTACTCTCCATTACAACTGAGCCAGTAGCGGCAATAATATATTTGAATGGCATTCAATTAGGTAAACAAACTCCGCTTGAAGATTATTCTGTTGATTCGGGAGGTGTCTCAATTAAGATCCAAAAGGAAGGATATTTTACGAAAGATACATCCATCTGGCTTAGCGAAGGAAAAAAGCTGTCTCTCGCTTTTATACTCGATTCAGCAGCGAATGTCTCGATGAGCATCATCCCACCCGATGCGATTGTTGTAATAGATGATGATACAATCCCTCAGTTTCAGTTCCAAAATTTTGAAATGTCTATCGGACAGCATCAATTATCAATATCGCGTGATGGATATCAGGGTGACTCCCGAACTATCAATCTGAAAAAGGGGCGTAACGATTTGCGGTATACACTCTCACCTCTGGAAGCAACAACTCCAAAGTTAAGAATTACATCCGATGTGCATGGAGCAAATATCATTATTAATAATCAATTAGTTGGGGTAACACCATACGATGACTGGAAATTAGCACCCGGTAGTTATCGTGTAAAGGTGACATACGAAGGATACAAGGATACCAGCTTTAATGTCACAATCCAACCTAATAAACCGATAGCTATAGATATGACGATGACTCCTGCTGGGATATTAAACCTTACATCACTCCCTGAGGGTGCTAATGTTGAAATAGGCGGTAAATCTGTCGGGACAACTCCATTAAATAACTTCCAGATTGCCGCCGCTAAACATAAATTTAAACTTTATAGGTCGGGATTCAAAGATTTTGACACCGTCATAGCGATTACACAGAAACAAACCCATAGCTACGCTATTAATTTAATACCGCTGACTGGAAAATTAAAAGTTCGTGTCAAACCTTTCGGTTCTATTGATATTGACGGGCTTTTAAAGAAGACCGACACAGAAGTGCCATACACAACAGACCTTGCGGCTGGGGATCATCGTTTGAAAGTTACACATCCATCTTATGGTAGCTGGGAGAATGAGATCCAAATTAAGCAGGATGAGTTGTTGGAAATTATGATAGATTTTGATAAATTTGTAACATTGACCGTAACGGCTTATAATGAAGATGGGAATCCAGTCAAAGGTGAAATTTTTGTCGATGATAAATCTGAAGGAAAGTATACACCGGCGACCATAAAAGCTCGTTGCGGAAAACGAAAAATTGAAGTACGATTAAAAGATTATGCCAGCGTTGAGGGACCAAAAATCCTCAACCTTGAAAAAGATATAACGCAGCCAATTAAATTTATTTTAAAGAAACTCAAATAATGAACAATACTGATCCATCAACAGGAGAACAGAATGTATAAATGGAAGTTCAAACGTAGTGGTATCGGAGCAATAATAGTTTGGACTCTTGTTGTTGTTTTAATGCTTCATCCAGTAGCAGGAGCGGTGGCACAAACAAAAGGGGGATGTGAGGAAATTTTAAAAGAAGCAGAAAAGAAATTTTATGATGGCTTCTTCGATGAGGCAATCGATCTTTTAAATCAGTGCCTTGTGGAGAAGGAAATCTCTATCCAAGAGAGAGCAAAAACACATGAGTTGTTGGCAAAAACTTATCTTGGAAAAGATTATATCGATCAGGCAAAGGGTGCCATCCAGAAGCTGCTTGAGCTTGTTCCGACTTATTCTGCCAATCCAGAGCGTGATACACCGACATTTGTTGATTTAGTCCAACAAGTGAGGAGCGAAAAAGGTGAAGAAAAGAAAGAAGAAGGAAAACCATGGTATAAAAGCCCTTGGGTGTGGGTTGCGGCTGGTGTGGTTGTCATAGCAGTTGTAGTAGTTGTTATCTTATCAAGTGATAGTGAAGATGATAAAAAAGAACCCCCACCATCATATTTGCCATAATTTGGTAGAAAGAAAATATATGGGGATCAATAAATATTATCAAGGGAAAATAAAATGAGACAATTTACTCTAATTCTATTAATATTGTCTTTCATCACCAGTGGATGTAAAAAAGATGAAGGTCCAACAGGCCCTGAAGCACTCAGTATTAATGGGTACGTAAAAGATTTTTCTGGAAAACCTTTAAATAATATTTTGATTGTTATTCAAGGTAAAACGCCAGTTACTTCAGATGGAAATGGTGCATTTTCGATTCCTAATGTCATGCCACCGTACGATATTGCCGCAATTTATAGCGCCCAGAAAAGTGTAACTATATATAAAGGTTTACACCGCCCTGATCCAAAACTTAGGATTGAATATACATGGCTTCTTCCACCACCGATTGCTGTTTTCGGATGGATCAAGGGGAATGTTCCAATCAGCTACGGGAAAACTCGTGTCTTTTTCGTAAACGGTACTGATTATTGGGAAACCGAAGCTGATTGGACGACAGGAGAGTATACGATTCATCTAAATACATTCAGTATTACATCGGATACACTTAGCGGAAAACTTTATGTTCTTAGATACACTGCTGGGGCGGACGGTAATCCATTAGCATTTGATGGATATGGAGTAAAAAATCTTACTATCACTGCGGGTGACACATCGAAGGGGAATAATTTTTCAAACACTGATCTCACTGATCCTACGGAAACGAATATTACCGGGAGTGTAGTTAAACCACAAAATGTCACATCCTACAACTTGGGCCTATATGCAATATTTGATTCGACGTACTTTTATATTTCAAGTAAAAGTTACGCTACATCGGATGCTTTTGCATTTACTGTTCCGGTTATCTCTGGTGTAAAATTTGCAATCGCTATTTCACCAAATCCATTTTATGCTGCTGGTTGGTTTAGAAAAACAAATATTGAGAGTGGCACAAGCAACGTTATTTTAAAACTTGAATCCCCACCTCGTTTAACTACTCCTGCCGATAATACAACAAATGTGGATACCAGCACTATATTTACATGGACTCAGGGTGGTGGCGAGGGAGTCAATGTCGTGAAATATTTTAATCAAAATATTTGGGAAGGTCCATCATATTATATCTATACTACGGCATCAAACATTAGTATCCCTAATTTATCTGCATACGGTCTTGGATTACCCCGGGATACTAATTATGTCTGGCTTGTAAGCAGATACTATCCAGTCTCTTCGATTGATAATGCTGCATCTGACACATTTTTAAAAATATTACGGGATCGCAGAAGTGATTTTGGTGAATCGCATTCTGGCCGGTTCCATTTCCGGACCAAACCATGAATATCATCATGAATTTAGAGGGGAAAAAATGATTAAAGCATATAAATTCGATAAAAATATTCTTTTGAAAATAATAGTCTGGGCATTGATCCCATCTTTACTTATTCAACCAATATCGATTTGTTTTGCACAAACTCAGAATGTATGTGAAGAGAGATTAAAAGACGCGGAAAAGAAATTTTATGACGGCTTCTTCGATGAGGCAATCGATCTTCTAAATCAGTGCCTCGCAGAGAAGGATATCTCCACTCAAGAGAGAGCAAAGGCACATGAACTATTGGCAAAAACTTATCTTGGCAAAGATTACATAGATCAGGCAAAAGGTGCCATCCAGAAGTTGCTTGAGCTTGTCCCGACTTATTCTGCCAATCCAGAGCGTGATACACCGACATTTGTCGATTTAGTCCAACAAGTGAAGAGCGAAAAAGGTGAAGAGAAAAAGGAAGAAGGGAAACCATGGTATAAAAATACCTGGGTTTGGATTGGTGCCGGCGTTGTTGTCGTCGGAATAGTTCTAATAGCAGTTCTTGCTGGCGGCAAGGAAGAAGAAAAGCCGGTGCCCGAGACACCGCTTCCTGATCCACCGGTATTACCATAAGAAAATAAATGTTAAATAAATTTTTCATAAAACTAATAATATGGAGGATTCATCCATGATTACAAAGAAAGCTTTTGTTTGGGTAGGAATATTTTGTATTTGTTTCGGTGTTGTGCAGCTCGATGCACAGGTACCTCAACTGATTAATTATCAAGGCAAACTGGATTCAAGCGGGATACCCATTACAGGTACAAGAAATATCACTTTTTCTTTTTACAAAGTTGCCTCTGGGGGAACTGCTTTGTGGTCTGAACAGCAAAATAATGTGCCGATTACGAATGGGATATTCAACGTACTCTTAGGTAGTGTAACATCATTTGCCACTGCAACAGAGCCGTTGTTCACTGGAATCGGTGAACGATATATAGGCATAACGGTTGGAACAGGTACGGAAATGGATCCGAGGTTTCGAATAACGAGTGTTGCTTATTCACTTCGGACAAGTACTGCTGATACATCCGATTATGCAAAATCAGCTCCACCTGGTGGAAATGCAGGCGGTGATTTAACCGGAACTTATCCTAATCCTACGATTGCAACAAATGCTGTAACAACAGCGAAACTTGCAGATGGATCAGTAAATAGCGCCAAGATTCTCGATGGTACAATTGTAACAGCAGACCTTGCGGATAATGCCGTTACGGCAGCGAAAATTACAGATGAGCCAGGAGTTACCCATAAAGCTTCTGTCCCAATGAATAATTATCGGAGTATTCCAAGTGGCACAACAGCATTAGATTCAATTACTATAAATGTTCCAGCGGCTGGTTACGTGCTAGTTTTTGGTTCGTTATCGGTTTGTATTTCACATACAGTTGGAATAAAAGATGAAGCATATTTTCAACTGATGGATACTCCCGGAGTGATCAATTATAGTCAAACAGGCTTTGGTCAAATTCGTGTTCCTAGCGAATTGCCAACTAATACCCCGATAGGCACAAATTATAATCAGTTTGTAAATCTTTCCCGAGTTTTTACTGTGGGCGCAGCCGGTGCTTTTAATTTCTATCTAAATACAAGAGTTCAAACTGGATGGGATGCAAATGATGGGTTTATAAATGCACAAATGTCAGCAATATATTTCCCTACAAATTATGGTACAGTTAGTTTAAACCTCCAGACTCAAGAGAATTCTGATAAAGCTGCGGGAGAATGAGGTATAACTGGATTTTTATTTTAGTTTGATATTATTTTAAAAATAGATAAGGATTAGCTATGAGATCAATATCATTAAGTAATTTGATTAAAGTTGGATTGATAGTCTTATTTATCCAGACTCACAGTTATACCCAGTTGACTTTAACAATTTCTTCCCAAAGTAACTCGGGTGGGATTTCGCACGCTGGTCCATATTCCCTCGTTGCGATCATGGGTCAGCCGGCAACGATTGGTATTGCTACCTCTGGGTCAAGTAGTGTTGGCAGCGGCTTCATCTATACCGCCGCCTCTGATGCACAAGGTCCAACTGTTACACATACACTTAGTGCAACAATTCCGGTTAATACTCCTTTAGTCGTTTCAGCGACTATTACCGATATAAGTGGTATATCGAGTGCAAGGTTGTATTACCGAAAGGGTGGAGAACAATCATTTTCAACACTAACGATGTCGCCCACCGGGAATTTGTATCAAGCTACCATACCTGATAGTATTATAACTTTACGAGGACTTGAGTATTACATCGTCGCAAAGGATGTTTATTCAAATCAAACACGATTACCTCAACAAGGAATTTTTTCAATTCAAGTTACCTCAACCGCTGAAGGTGTTTCACGCGCTACACCCCAACCCAATGGGAGTGAGCAAAGTGCTTATCGACTTATCTCTATACCTTTTGATGCGACAGATAAAACTCCGGCTGCTGTTTTAGGTGATGACCTCGGTGGATATGATAATACAAAGTGGCGGTTCTATGAATTGGGTGCAAACCAAAAATATGTCGAGCATCCGGGCACATCACCTATGGATTCCGGGAAAGCATTTTGGTTAATTGTTAAAGATGCTGGTAAGATCATTGATACTGGACCGGGGAAATCGAATCCAACCAATAAAATATTTGCTATCGCACTCGATTCAGGTTGGACGTTTATCGGCAATCCGTTTAATTTTGATATTCCATTTACAAAATTGAGTAAGAAAAGTGGTGGCACATTAGACGCTCGTTATTACGGTGGTAGTTGGACAAATGCCGCATCACCATTGAAACCATTTGAGGGGTATGCGGTGTCATCCACTATTCCCGATACTTTATTTATTGATCCACAAGTTTATCCTGTTGATCCTACAATCTCCAAAAGTACTAAAGAAGAGAATACCGTTTCACCATTGTGGTCAATCACTATTCAAGCCCAATGCAATGGTGCGCAGGATGTGGATAATGTTGCATCAGTGAGTTCATCCGCTTCACAAGATTTCGATGAGCAGGATAAACCTGAACCGCCAGTAATTGGAAATTATGTCTCAGTTTATTTCCCACATCCTCAGTGGAAAAAAGTATTTAAACATTACAATGTAGATGCGAGACCAGAACCATCGGATGGAGATGTCTGGAATTTTGAAGTTACAAGTAACATGAAGGAAAAGGTAAATTTAAAATTTGTAGGAATTGAGAATGTGCCAACGAAATTTGATGTATGGTTGATTGATATGCATTCTCGAGCTACTCAGAATCTGCGCGAATCGAACACATATTCATTTTCAAACACATCTGAGTCTGTGCCTCATTCAATTGCACTTGTTGTTGGCACATCAGCATATATTCAGGAAAAACTCATCGAGGTAGAAGCTGTGCCGGGTGTTTTTCAATTATTCCAGAATTATCCAAATCCATTTAATCCGGTTACTATCATTCGTTATGGTTTACCAAGTGCGTCTCATGTGAGACTGAAATTGTATAATATACTTGGTGAAGAAGTAATGACTTTGGTTGACGAGTTCCAGCAAAAAGGATTTAGAGCGGTTGAACTAAATGCTAAAAATTTACCAAGTGGAGTGTATTATTACAGGATTCAAGCGAATGATTTTATTCAAACAAAGAAATTAATTTTATTAAAATGAGTAAAATATTACGGATATATATTGCTTTTTTTGTACAATTTCATTAACTTGCTTCACGTTAAATAGTTGACAAGTAGCTATCCAACAACCAATATTATAAAGAGGATTTATTATGCCAGATAAAAGTCGCATTCTCGTAGTTGATGATGAAGAAGCATTGCGTACCGTTTTAAGCAGCGAGTTAGTGAACGCAGGTTACGACGTTGCCACTGCATCGGATGGCGATGAGGCAATCACCGTTGTACAAAATAAAAAATTTGACCTCGTGCTTCTCGATATTAAAATGCCTAAGGTCGATGGATTTGAAGTGTTAAAATTTATCAAGAAAAACCTTCCCGCGATCAAAGTTATCATGCTAACAGGTTTTGCTGATCTTAAGAATGCTATCGAATCAAAGAAACATGGTGCTGAAGATTTCGTTAGTAAACCATATGATCTTGTCGACCTTTTAACAACGATAGAGCGTGTGTTGAGTGAATAGCAGGGAATGCCGCAGAGTTATAAAATTCTGATCGTTGATGATGAAGCTGCTTTAACAACTTTACTAAGAGAAGAACTTCAGGAGGCAGGCGGTTACAAAGTTGATCTCGCCTTCGATGGTGCCGAAGCCATCAACTTGGTACAAAAAGCTCTTTACGATGTCGTTCTGCTCGACATGGTAATGCCTCATGTAGATGGGAGAGAGGTACTTAAATTCATTCAGGAAAATTCTCCCTCTTCGCAGGTTATCATCCTATCCCAATACGCGGATATCAAAATGGCAGTCGAAACGACAAAGCTCGGTGCGTATGAAGTGCTCGGCAAGCCGTACGATATTGACCAAATTGAACAAACCATTCACCGTGCCATCGAGCGTAAGAAGCTTGCGATAAATAATAAATTACTACAGAATGAACTAACAAAAAAAGCTGGCGCCTCCGAGATAATCGGTGAAAGCGATGTATTAAAGCAGGTTATTGAAAGCGCTGAGCGTGTTGCTAAAAGCGATGCAATGGTGCTTATCTATGGACCAAGTGGCACTGGTAAAGAGTTGATCGCAAATCTTATTCACCGCTCGAGTTTACGTGGTGATCGACCATTCGTGCCGGTTAATTGTTCATCTATCCCGGATACCCTGTTAGAGAGTGAGCTTTTTGGTCATGAGAAGGGTGCTTTCACAAATGCCTATACTGCAAAGCCTGGACTCGTGGAAGTTGCAAATGGTGGGACGCTCTTTCTTGATGAGGTTGGTGATATCAGTCCGATAATCCAGCCAAAGCTTCTTAGATTTTTGGAAACAGGTGACTTCAGACGGGTTGGTGGAACTAACGAGCTGCGAGCTGACGTTCGGATAATTTCTGCTACAAATAAAAATCTTCAAGAAGAAGCTCGTCTGGGGAGATTCAGAGAAGATTTATTATATCGGCTTAATGTTATAACGATTCGTGTCCCTTCCCTTAAAGATCATCGTGAAGACATCCCGATCTTAGTCGATTATTTCTTACATAAAAAATCGAAATCGAAAGAACCTAAACAACTGACTGAAGAAGCATTGAAAAATTTGATGATGTATGATTGGCCCGGAAATGTACGCGAGCTGGAACATGTTATTGAAGGGGCAATAATTTTATCCACGAATCAGGTGATCGATGTAAAAGATTTACATCTGTATGATCGACAAATTGAAGCACCATCAAAATCTTTTAAAATTGAACATCTTGAAAAAGAGCACATCGAAAAAGTATTAAAGATGTTCGGTGGAAATCGCAAAAAAACTGCGGAGGCATTAGGAATCAGCGAAAAAGGTTTATATCTGAAGATAAAAGAATATGGAATTGACATCGACTAATATAGGTTCCTTCCACAATGAAGTTTAAAGGTCTCGATTATTACAATATAGAAAGCTTGTTGAGCGAAGAAGAAGTTCTCATCAGGGATACTGTTCGTGAATTCGTTGAGGACAATATCCTGCCGATTATCGAAAAGAATTACCGTGACGGAACATTTCCGATGAATCTTATCCAAAAAATGGCAGAACTCGGAATGTTCGGGTCTACACTGCCTGCTAAATATGGATGTGCTGAAATGAATAACGTCGCTTATGGTTTAGTAATGCAAGAACTTGAACGCGGCGACAGCGGTATCCGAAGCTTTGCATCTGTTCAGAGTGCATTAGTGATGTATCCGATTTACACTTTTGGTTCTGAAGTTCAAAAAGATTATTGGCTTCCAAAGTTAGCAAGCGGGGAAAAAGTTGGCTCCTTTGGACTTACAGAGCCAGATTACGGCTCAAATCCCGGCGGGATGATAACTCGTGCTGAAGACGAAGGAGATCATTATCTTCTTAACGGTGCGAAGATGTGGATTACAAATGGAACGATTGCCGATGTCGCGGTAGTATGGGCAAAGCTTGATAGTGTTGTTCATGGTTTCTTAGTTGAAAGAGGAACGAAGGGCTTTACTGCACCTGAGATGAAGGGGAAACACTCGCTAAGAGCATCGGTAACTTCGGAATTAATTTTTCAAGATTGTACAATACCAAAAGAAAATATACTTCCGAAAACAGAAGGGTTAAAAGCACCGTTGATGTGCCTGAACCAAGCACGGTACGGAATCGCTTGGGGTGTGATTGGTTCAGCAATGACATGTTATCATACTGCACTTGATTATGCAAAAACAAGAATTCAGTTCGGTAAACCGATTGCTTCGTACCAGATTACGCAAGAAAAATTGGTAATGATGGTAAATGAAATCACGAAAGCACAGTTACTGTGTTTACAGCTTGGGCGATTGAAAGATCAAAACAAATCAAGATTTCAACAAGTATCATTGGCTAAACGAAATAATGTGAACATGGCGTTAGAGATTGCAAGAGTTGCGCGAGAAATTCTCGGAGCTAATGGAATTTTAGATGAATACCCCGTAATGCGACACATGGCAAACCTCGAATCTGTGAAAACTTATGAGGGTACGCATGAGATGCATACTCTGATTGTAGGAGAAGATATAACGGGCATTGCAGCATTTGTATGATAAAAGTAATTGAGTACAGAGTATGTTAGTAACTGATGTTACGCAAAGGTTATTTTCATCATGCTTCGTTACTACATTGCCGTAAACGGCAATGCTCACGCAAACAAAGCATTCTAAAGAATGCTGAATTTTATCTGCAAATGATGAACACAGTCGGATTCATCCGACTTTTATTGGACAAGCGTTACCGTTTACGGTGATGCGGATAAGAATTTTATCGTTCTGCGTACCATCAATTAGTAAATAGTATGTTAATAAACAAAGAACAACGAACGAAGAGCCAAGAACAAATGACGAATGACAAATGACAAAGAACAAATTTATCGGTGAAGCAATAACGTTTGATGATGTTCTGCTCGTCCCGCAGAAGTCAAATATTCTTCCACGTGATGTTGATGTTAAAACTAAACTTTCCCGTAACATCACTCTCAATATTCCATTAGTATCCGCTGCGATGGACACAGTTACTGAAGCAAAGTTAGCAATAGCAATAGCACGTGAAGGCGGGATTGGAATCATCCATAAAAACATGAGCATTCCTGAACAAGCTGCCCAAGTTGACCAAGTCAAGCGTTCTGAAAGCGGAATGATTCGAGATCCGATCACGATGAAGGTGCATCAAACTGTTGGCGATGCGCTTGAGCTCATGTGCAGATTTCAGATTTCAGGCATTCCGATTATTGATGATGATGAAAAGCTTATCGGTATTGTTACAAACCGTGACTTGCGTTTCGAGCCGAATCGGAAATTGAGAATATCCAAAATCATGACGAGTGAAAATCTTGTAACTGCCCCAATCGGGACTACACTAGAGAGAGCGGAGCATATTCTACAGAAACATCGCATCGAAAAACTTCCGGTCGTCGATAAGTCCGGGAAATTACGTGGGCTTATAACTTTTAAGGATATTCAAAAGAAAAAATCTCACCCGAATGCGTGCAAAGATCACCATGGACGTCTGAGAGTAGGTGCGGCAGTTGGTGTTGCATCTGATACGATTGAAAGAGTTGCCGCACTCGTCAAAGCTGGTGTTGATGTAGTGATTGTGGATACTGCACACGGGCATTCACGCGGTGTATTCGAGATGGTGAAACGGATAAAAAAAGAATTTCCGGCATGTGAGTTAATTGCCGGTAATGTTGGTACGGTTGAAGCAACTCGTGATCTTATCCGTGCTGGTGTTGATGCTGTAAAAGTTGGCATCGGGCCCGGCTCGATTTGTACAACAAGAATAATCGCTGGTGTCGGTGTACCGCAAGTTACAGCAATTTATGAATGTTCCAAAGCAGCGTCTCGCTATAAGATTCCTCTTATTGCTGATGGTGGGATTAAGCAGACGGGCGATATAGCAAAGGCAATTGCTGCTGGTGCTGATTCAGTTATGATTGGTGGATTGTTCGCTGGTGTCGAGGAAAGTCCGGGGGAGAAGGTTTTGTATGAAGGAAGAAGTTACAAAGTATATCGCGGCATGGGCTCGATTGAAGCAATGAAGAAAGGAAGCAGCGACCGTTATTTTCAGGATGTAGAAGAGGGATTACCGAAACTCGTCCCTGAAGGGATAGAAGGCAGAGTTCCGTACAAAGGATATCTTGCTGAGACTGTTTATCAGATGGTTGGTGGATTGCGTTCAGCGATGGGATATTGTGGCTGCAAGAATATTATTGAGATGAAAACAAAAACACAATTTTTGAAGATGTCAGAAGCGGGTCTGCGTGAAAGCCATCCGCATGATGTTTCAATTACAAAAGAAGCTCCGAATTATAGGTTGTAATTATGGAATTTAATTCAACAAAATTTTTATCAGAAATTGTGAACAATTTTGAACAAATAAAATCGGATTCATCTTGGTCTTTTTCGAATGACTCTCAATCTAAAACTCGTTATCTTACACATGGTTATCATACTTATCCTGCAAAATTTATCCCTCAAGTTGCTGAAAGGCTGATCAAAGAATATACATTGCCAAATGAAGTTGTTGTTGATCCATTTATGGGTAGCGGTACCACAATTGTTGAATCCATGATGTGTGAGCGTGTTGGTGTAGGAGTAGACATAAATCCAGTTGCCCATTTGATTGCTAAAGTAAAATCGACACCCAATGAACCTTTTACTCTAAAAAGAGAATATGTAAAGATAGAAACTGATCTAGAAACAAGGATGAATGGAAAAGCCAACTTGTTTGCAACTTATGCGCGTGAAATGGTTCCAGAAAATGACCGTATAGATTACTGGTTTACGAAAACACAAAAAGAAAGATTAAGTATTATTTTAGGGAGAATTATTGACGTTAGAAATAATAACTTGCGAGATTTTTTTCTAGTTGCTTTTTCTCAAATTCTTAAATCTTGTTCGATATGGTTACAGAAGAGTGTGAAACCAACACGCGATCTAGTGAAAATACCTTCGGAACCACTGGATCACTTTTTACGGCAAGCACGATTTATGATTAAGCGAAACCAAGAGTTTTGGAATTCGATACCAGAGAAAGTAAAAAGTAATTTAGAATCATATCGGATTGTGAGTTTTTCAGATGCACGCTCTTTGCCACTTGAAAAAAATAAAGCGAGTTTAATCGTAACCAGTCCACCGTATGTTACATCCTACGAATATGCCGATCTTCATCAACTTACAGCATTGTGGTTACAATACTGTAATTCGGTTCCTGAATTCCGTAAGCAATTTATTGGAACTTCCTTTTCAGAACGTAGTGAAATTGATTTGAAAAGCAAACTTGCAAATCAGATATGCCTAAATCTTGGTACAAGGAAAAAATCAAAAGAAGTGAAAAACTACTTTGCAGATATGCTAGAATGTTTTGAAGAAATGAAACGAGTTTTAAAAAAAGGAGGCAAGGCTTGCATTGTTATAGGAAACACTAAACTTCAAGGTACTCCCATACTTAATGCTGAAGTCTTTGTAGAACAGATGTTAAACATAGGTTTTGCCACATTTAAAATTATCAAAAGAGAAATTCCGTCCAAAATACTTCCCCAGACAAGAGATCCACAAAGTGGAAAGTTCACTGCTTCTAACGGGTCGAAATCTGTATTAGCTTATCCTGTTGAGTACATAATAATAATGGAAAAATTATGAATTTCAGAGATTTAGTAAATATTTATAATAAAAAGAAAGAGAAATATGGATCAGATGCATATCGTCACATTTCTAATGTCTTAAAAGAAGCAAAATCACAGCACAAGAGAGATTTTCGTGGGAAAGATCACGAACAATCATGGCGTGCTTTCAAAGGTAAAAACTTAGAAAAATTAATAGAGTATATTATCGTTGATGAGATTAGAAGTTTAGGTTTAGAGGTTGTTAATGGTAACACTTTAGAAAGGACTAATTCTAGTAATCTTTCAAAAGAATTGAGTACTGTAAAAAGAAACCTATTAGTTGATTATGGAGAATTTGGTTCCCATTTACCAGACGTGGATCTTATTATTTACGAACCTTGCGCGATCAAAATAATAGCAGTTCTTTCTAGCAAAGTAACATTAAGAGAGAGAATTGCCCAGACAGGATACTGGAAAATCAAACTTGCTTCGGACAAAGTCACACAGCATATTAAAGTATTTTTTGTAACCCCCGATGAAGATGGAACTTTGACAATTAAAAAGCCAACCAAGAAAGGACGTGCAATCGTTGAGATTGATACTGATGGGAGCTATGTATTGAGCGAAACTAACATTGAAGAAAGTAACAAAGTTAAAATGTTTGATAAATTTATTGATGATTTTAAAAAAATATTAAAATGAGATATCTTTTATTTATTCACTACAATTCTGGGTTAAAACATAACGCCGTTTATGAAAATATTTCTATTCTATTTGAAGGCATTAAACAATTGGTTGAAGAAGTAAAGTTAAGAGTTGCAGAAGAAAAGCTTCCAACTATTTCTAATATTAAAAAGCATTTTAAAAAAGAAGATGATTATTTTATGATTTTGTCTGATGGCACTTCATTTCACATACAAGAATTGAGTGAAAGAAACTATATTATTTAATCTACAACAAACGGTTTTATTATTTAAATGAAAAAAGATAAAGAAATTATTTTAGAATCTACTACTCTTTGGGATTACCCTACCCAAAACTATGGAGATAGACCACATGGAGATAATAAATTTAACGGTGTTACACCTGCTTTTGTTATTTGGAATTTGCTACAACGATACACAAAGCCGGGTGATCTGGTAGTCGACCCGATGGTTGGAAGCGGAACTACCATAGATGTTGCAAAAGAGTTAGATCGTAAAGTCATTGGATATGATATAGCACCATATAGAAGTGATATTTTTCAAAACGATGCTCGTCATATTCCTCTTGACGATAATAGTGTAGATTTTGTTTTCATTGATTCACCATATTCAAACAACGTAAAATATTCAGAACATCCACAATGTATTGGAAAAATATCCTGTGAGAAAGAAGAATTTTTTGATGAACTTGAAAAAGTAACAAAAGAAATTCATCGAATATTAAAACCAGAAAAGTTCATTTCTTGGCTAATTGGTGACCATTGGCGGAAAAATTCTGGTTTTATCCCCGTTTCCATTAAACTCTATCAACGATTATGTAAATATTTTGAATCAATAGATATTATCTGCGTTGTTCGTCGTAATCAAACCTCCAATACATCCATTTGGCACAAACGCGCAATCGAATTCAACTTTTATCTCCGAGGTTTTAAATATCTTTTAATATTCCGTAAATCCCAAATCCTAAATCGTAAATCATGAATCCTGAATCATTTTATTTTAAGTCTCGTTTACAAAAACTGCGCTCCCAATTCGAATTGCTAAAAGTTGATGTGTTCCTTGTTACGTTTATGCCGCATCTTCGCTATCTCTCTGGTTTTTCTGGCTCGGCTGGAATTGGTTTGATTACTCAAAATAATTCTTATTTGATTACAGATGGACGTTACTCAGAACAAGTCCGCCAAGAAACAAAAGGATGGAAAATCTTCATCAACCAAACCGACCTCCTCGATGAAATGCAGAAACAAAAATTGCTGCGTGCCGGTTTACGGGTTGGATTTGATGGAAACACACTTGTAATAAATCAGCTCCAGAATTTCAAGAAACATTTTCCAAAAGTAAAATTCCTCCCAAAGGTTGACTGTATCGAAAAGATTGCAGCGGTAAAAGATGAAACTGAGATTGCCAAGATAAAGAGAGCGGTTGAAATTACAGATCGTGTTTTTACCGAGATTTTATCTTTCTTGAAACCTAACATCCGCGAAGTGGATATTGCAGCCGAGATTACCTATCGGCACCGCAAACTTGGAGCTGATGGAGATGCATTCCCACCAATCGTTGCAAGCGGTGAACGGAGTGCGCTTCCTCATGGGTGCGCATCTGACAAGATATTAAAAAACGGTGAACTTGTAACTCTCGATTTTGGCTGTGTCTATCAAGGTTACCACAGCGACATGACGCGGACATTTGCACTTGGCAGACCTAAAGCGGATGTAAAAATAATCTACCAGACTGTACTTGATGCACAAATGAAAGCAATCGAAGCAGCCCGGAGTGGGATAAAAGCTAAAGACCTTGATGCCGTTGCAAGAGATTACATCAAACAAAAAGGGTATGAAAAATATTTTCGCCATTCCCTGGGGCATGGTATTGGTTTACAAATTCATGAGCAGCCCCGCCTATCTGTATTGAGCAAAGCGACATTAGAGGTGGGGAATGTAGTAACGATTGAGCCAGGAATTTATGTTCCAAATCTTGGCGGTGTACGCATCGAGGATGATGTAGTCATAACAAATGGGTTCTGCGAGATTCTAAACAAATCACCCAAAGAACTTCTTATTCTTTAATCAAATGTATCGAAATAATGAACATGATTTCACCATCTCATCGAAATGTACTCGTTATAGCATATTATTTTCCACCAATGGGGCTGAGCGGCGTTCAGCGAACGCTGAAGTTTGTCAAATATCTGCCGCAATTTGGTTGGCAGCCAACTGTTCTTACTGTAACACCGACAGGTTATTTTGCACAGGATTACACACTTCTTGATGAGCTGCATCCACATCATGTTGAGATTGCTCGTGTTGGTTCATTTGATCCGAACAGGCTCTTTCGGAAAAAGGGTGTTGTGACGATGCCTTCCGAACGATGGCGAAAAATCTTCACATTCATAAGTGACACTTTTTTTATTCCCGATAATAAGATCGGTTGGAAACGGAAAGCTCTCAAAGTAGCCTCTGAGTTATTCGAGAAGAAAAATTTTAATATTATCTTTGCTACAGCACCGCCGTTTACTGATTTTCTCATTGGTTTGGAGCTTCATAAAAAATTCCATAAACCACTTGTTGTAGATTATCGAGACCCGTGGCATGAATATCCGTACAAATATTATCCTACTCCTCTTCATAAGCTTTGGAATTATAAATTAGAAAAGAAAGTTCTCAGGGGAAGCTCGCGAATCCTCGTGTCAGGTCGACGAACAAAAGAGTTAATCCTCAAACGTTTTAAATTTTTACAATACAATGATGTTACGATTCTCACACATGGATTTGATCCGGCAGATTTAGAAAGTGATCCAAAAATTCA
>JASEHD010000031.1 GCA_030019075.1 Bacteroidota bacterium | reverse complement strand
ATGTAGCGTGCACCGTGGGATAGCCGGCGCGGCCGCTGTGGGTTCCTGAAGATGGTCACTTGAGCATTATGGCTTCAGTTCCGCTTTTTGGATGATTTTATAAAGTAAGCATTCTACGATGTTCTCCCAAATCGCTTATCTAATTCTGTTATTGAAAGTTTAATACTTACCGGCCTTCCATGTGGACAAACTGTTGGAATTTCCGTCTCACCTAATTGATTCAGCAAGGATAGCATTTCACTACCAGTGAGTGGTTCACCTGTTTTAATTGCCGCCAATCCAATAAACAATTTTTCAATATCATAAAATATCGTCACTTTCAATTTCATTAGAAACAAAATTATTACCAGCAGCCCAAATGGTGAAATTAACATTTGGAAGTTTATGAAGTTTATGAGATATCCGACAGAAAATATTGAATATGCTTGCCAGAATGATGTTTCCCCGCTCAATGGAAGAATGTGTTTCCCACCCTTAAAAAGATGATCAATGAAGACATGATAAGAATAACCGCAAATCCACATTAAGATCACGATTGTAATTCCCAGTCCAAAAATGGAGAGAATTACATCAGATAATTTTCCTTTTCGAAAGAGAAGGAAATAAAAAAATAAAAGCGTAGGTAAAAGACAAAGCGTTCCAAAATGGAGAAGGAGCAAGAAACCGAAAGTGATAGATGGAAAAATCGGATGAATCTCACCTCGAAGTGAGGAGATAGCAACCCACAGAAACAAAAGTATTCCAAAATATAAAGGGGTGTAAACTTCAACGTATCCGAAGAAAAATTGTATACCCCCTGAAAACAATATGAATGTATACAAAAGTACACGGTCAATCGTCGCGTCAGCGAGATGTCGAACGAGCAAGATAAGGATAAGGATGGCGCCGATACCAAACAATATACTTGTTAATTGGATAGGAAATTCATCATTGAGATAAATATTCATTGCGGATAAATTCTTAGCAACACTTCCGAGAATGTATCCAGACAGCGGTTCATTCTTGCATAGATATAAATCGCTTATATTTCTCTGAATTATTCGCGCTATAAGACTTCCGTCACCAAGGAGGAAAAAGCGTTCTCGTCCAATCCAAAACAGCGTTGTAGCAATTAAAGCAAAACCGATGAGAACTAAAATCTTCGATGTTTTAGATAATCCTTGAAATTTTATTACACCCTTCTCGATAAATTTTAATGTTGACATCTGAATGGAAGGAATGACAAAAAGAAGCATAAGAATTGGAACAAGTATCTTTACCTCGTTCGGGAAAAATGCTAATTGATGAAATCCCCAATTTTTGGAAGAGGGATAAAATGCAGCAAAGAGATAAAGGAGTGAGATAATAATAGCAACACTTGATAACATCCATCTTATAAAAACATACTTTCTTTGCATTTGGCTTGCCCGTGAGGATAATTATTAGAAAAGAAAAAGATGAACACCCAATACAATTCGCAGTCCTCCATAGTCACCATAAATTTCTTTATTCTCGGATCGGCGATAATCATATAAAACATCTGCAAACATAGCGGTACGATATTCAACATCAAGCGGCTGCTCAATTCCGATCCCAAAATAATAACCTAATCTTTTTTCTGCATCGATTGTACGCTCGCTTGTTTGTGCGCTTGACAGTTTCAAATTAACAGTTGAATAACTTAAACCGCTCGCAAGGCGGAGGCTGAATTTGGCAGCCAACGGTTGCTTGTTCAGAATACCTACATGAATAAAACTTTCATTAAGCACGATTAAGCTGTCAAGTTGTGCGTCGACGAGTGCTTTCATGCGAAAATACGAAATATCACCCGTGATAAATAATGCTGGCTTTAAGGGTAGACAAATACCACCTCCCCAGATAAGATCAGAGCTTGATTGTGAAATTTGTTTGAACTTAGCATTCGAGGGAAAAAAGAGACCACCGTAAAGTGTAAATATAAACGGTTGCTCTTGTGCGATACTGTTCGTTGATACGAACATCAACCAGAAAGCAACTATGTGAAAAAATCTTTTTTGTTTCATATTTGTATCCTCATTTATTTACGTCTTATCTGATCTAATAAAACGGCCGCTAAAATTACAATACCAAGAATTACCATTTGAACGTATGAACCGACATTGAGTAAATTCAACCCGTTACGGAGAATACCGATAAGCATAGCACCCAAGAACGTTCCAACTATAGTCCCACGCCCGCCGAATAAACTTGTTCCGCCGACAACAACTGCGGCAATGACGTCCATTTCGTACATCAAACCGGCATTCGGTTGTCCGGAGTTCATTCGTGAAGCTAATAACACACCACTTATCGCTGCGAGGGCTCCGCTTATCATGTAAACAGATAACAAGGTTCTGCCCACATTAATGCCGGCAAGTCGTGCTGCCTCTTTATTGCCGCCGACAGCATAGACATATCTGCCAAACTTGGTATGCTTCAGAATTGTGTATGCAACAACGTAGACACATATCATTATTATAGTTGGAATCGGAACACCAAAAACTCTTCCGCTTCCAAGAAAACTAAATTCATCGGGTAATCCCCAAATGGGTCTTCCATCTGTGTACATATAAGATGCACCACGCCAGATCGTCATGAGTGAGAGCGTAACGATGAATGGAGTTATGTTGAATCGCGTAACGAACATACCCGCAAGCGAACCAGAAAATATTCCAACCAATAGTCCAGCACATAGAGCGAGTGGAAATGAAATCGTGAACGGCAAATCGACTTTCAATACGCTTGTTGCAATCACTCCGCTGAAGGCAATCATAGCACCCACAGAGAGATCAATGCCGGCGGTGAGAATAACGAAAGTCATACCGGCAGCAATGATTGCAATGATAGAGGTTTGGAGAGTAACATTCAAAATATTTTCTGCTGTGAAAAAATATGGTGAAAGCGATGAAAATAAGGCGATTTCAGCAAGAAGTGCAATGGTGATCCCAAATTCGCCAATGATGGTTTTAATTTTTTTTGAACGAGGTAATCGCTCAGTCATGGGCTGCCTCCAATTTTCCACCGGTAGCAAGCATCATTATTTTTTCCTGTGTCGCCTCTGAGCGGGATAAAACTCCGGTTAGTTTTCCCTCACACATTACGGCAACCCGATCACTTATGCCGAGCAACTCAGGTAAATCGGAAGAAATCACGATCACACCGATTCCATCCTTCGCAAGTTGGTTTATGAGGTTGTAGATTTCGTATTTCACGCCGACATCAATTCCGACCGTCGGCTCATCAAAGATCAGGAGTTTTGATCTTGTGAAAAGCCATCGGGCAAGAACAACTTTTTGCCTGTTGCCGCCGCTTAAATTTTCAACTTCTTGTTCGATGGATGGTGTTTTAATTCGCAGGTCATTAGTAAATTTATCCGCCACCAAATTTTCTTTTGAGCGATTTATGAAAAATCCTTTCACAACACTATGAAGATTTGAAAGAGATATATTTTCTCTCACGTTCATCTGCATAATCAAACCATATTTGTTCCGATCTTCTGTAAGAAGTCCGATTCCCAGATCGATAGCTTCGCGAGGAGATTTGGGATAAATTTCTTTTCCTTCCAGATACATCGAACCGTTTTCTTTTCGATCAGCACCGAAGATTACACGAGCAAGCTCGCTTCTGCCGGCGCCGACAAGTCCGGAAAATCCCAAAATTTCTCCGCGGTAAACATTAAGGTTGATGTCTTTTAAAATACCGGCATTGAGATTTTCGATTCGAAGTATTTCCTCTCCGCGTTTCAATTCAACCTTTGGATATTCCTGCTCAAGTTCGCGTCCAACCATCCATCGGACTAAGCTTCTTCGATCCGACTCAGCCACATTACAGCTATGAATGAATTTCCCGTCGCGCAACACCGTTAGTCGATCACCGATCTCGAATATTTCTTCGAGTCGATGAGAAATATAAATGATACCGACACTTTCCATTTTCAATTTACGAATTACAGCAAAGAGATTTTTCAATTCAATCTCCGTCAGTGCCGCCGACGGTTCATCCATAGCTAGTATGCGAACTTTCTTGGAAATAGATTTTGCAATTTCAACTATCTGTCGCTGTGCAACACTCAGCGAACTTACAACTGCCGTAGTTGAAATTTCTTCTCCAAGCTGTGCCAGCGATGCTCTCGCAATTTCGTGCATCTTATTAAAATCGACAAACGGTGATTTTCCTTTGGTTGGTTCATTACCCAAAAGAATATTTTCGGCAACCGTCAACTCAGGGACTAATTTAAAATCCTGATAAATTATCCCGATTCCGGCTCGTTGTGAATCTGCAGGTGAATTGAAATCGACATCTTTACCATCGATCAGAACTGCGCCGCCATCTTTTTTAATCGCACCGGATAGAACTTTCATCAGTGTGGATTTACCTGCACCATTTTCACCGAGAAGACAGTGCACTTCACCAGCACGAAGCTCAAAGTTCACCTCTGATAATGCAAGCACGCCGGGGTACTGCTTGCGGATGTTTTGCATTTGGAGAAGAGACATTACTGACCCCCTCTTTTATATTCACTCTTTGTAAGGGAGAGAAAAAACATGCTTGTCCATCGGGGTTGTCTAAAAAATAAGAAACCCGTCATTCCGTCCCGCACTTTTGTGCGGGATCGGAATCTGAACCTTGCAAACCCGCTTGCTTTGCATAGATGCTGAAACAAGTTCAGCATGACGCCTGACTTTTTGGACAGCCCCATCATAGAAGGAGTCATGCTTTTGAATGCGCTCATGTTTAAGTTCACCTACTTCGTGGTCACTTTTTGTAACGTTTCCCTATCGACAATGTCTACTTCGACCGGAACTATTCTGGGAACAGCTTTACCGGCAAAGTAGTCATATATTTTCTGAATCGTTGTTTCACCGATTTTCTTCGGATTCTGGATAACATCGGCTTTCAAAGGAGTGTCTTTCAATATTGCATCTCGCGCGGGTGGTGTTGCATCATATCCGACAATCTTTATATCAAGACGTTTGTATTGCATCACCGCATCAAGCGCACCGAGAGCTGAATCATCATTGATGCCGAAGATTCCATCGAGATCGGGATGCGCCTGTAAAACATCTGATGTAATTTGCATTGCCTTATCGCGGACTCCTTCTGCATTCAAGTCAACAACAATTTTGATGTCGGGATATTTTGCAATAGCATCTTTGAATCCTTGCGTTCTATCCAACACCGATGTTACTGTCGGTTGGCCGATGATTGCGACTTTTCCTTTGTCATTCAAAACTTTTGCAAGATATTCTCCCGCCAATTTTCCGCCGGCGACATTATCCGAAGCGATGTGGCTAACGATCTCGCCCTCCTGCGAAGCAATATCGGCTGTGAAGACGGGAATCTTTGCATCATTCGCCTTCTTGATCGCCGGACCGACACCGCGTGAATCTACGGGACATACAATGATGGCATCAACTTTCCGCGTGATGAAGTCTTCGATTTGATTGCTTTGCTTTCCGAGATCGAAATCCCCGGCTGTGATAATTAGCTCGTAGCCATTCTTCGCGGCTTCGGTCTTCAAACCTTCTTCCAAATCTTTATAGAAAACATGGGCACGGGTAAGCAGCGTAACGCCGATGATTTTTGTGGATTTTGTCTCCTGTCTTTTACCACACGCGACAAGAATCAGAATAAATATTAATATAACCGTTAATGTATATTTCATATATCTTCCTTAGAATATTATATTGTTTTACTTTGCGTACCTTAGCGTCCTCTGCGGTTTAGTGCTGAGCGAAGTCGAAGCATAACCGCTAAGTCCATTTTATTAGCTCTTGGTATCCCTTTGAATTTTTTTAGTTAACCGTTAACCAATCAAAGTGTTCTATCTTACAAAGAAAAGATAGCAAAATCAACATGCGGCTGAAAGAAAAATTGTAGATTAGGTTATAAAAAGGTATGAAATTATGAATCGAAATTCAAACTTCAAGAATTCTGGACTATTGGCATTTTTTTTAGCTCGTGTTTCAGAAATTGACCAGTATATGATTTTTGATTCGCTGCCACTTCTTCGGGTGTGCCTTCCACAACAATTTGTCCACCTTCCTCCCCGCCCTCGGGACCTAAATCAATAATCCAATCAGCGGTTTTTATCACATCCATTTGGTGCTCGACTACTATTACGGTGTTTCCCTTATCAACAAGTTTATTTAAGACTGAAAGAAGCATTCTGATATCCTCGAAGTGTAAACCAGTTGTTGGCTCATCTAAGATATACATGGTTTTTCCGGTGCTTAACTTTGAAAGCTCGGTAGAGAGTTTCACACGCTGTGCCTCCCCACCGGAGAGAGTTGTAGCTTGTTGACCAAGTCGTATATAAGCAAGTCCAACGTCGAAAAGGGTTTCAAGCTTGCGATGCAAACGAGGAATATCCTTGAAGAACTCCAATGCTTCTTCTACTGTCATTCCTAAAACGTCAGCGATTGATTTCTCCTTGTACAAAATCTCAAGCGTTTCCCGGTTATAACGCTTTCCTTTGCAGACTTCACATATAACGTAAACATCGGGAAGGAAATTCATTTCAATTTTTCGTACACCATCACCCTCACACTCATCGCACCTGCCACCTTTAACATTAAAACTGAACCTTCCCGATTTATAGCCACACATTTTTGCTTCAGGGAGCTGTGTATACAAATCTCGAATAAATGTAAACAAACCCGTGTATGTGGCAGGATTCGAGCGCGGCGTTCTGCCAATCGGTGATTGGTCGATATCAATGACTTTATCAATGTATTCCAAGCCTTCAATTGATTTGTATGGCAGTGGAACTTTTTTAGATTTATAAAATTTTCGAGCGAGCACTGGATACAAAGTATCAGCAATGAAAGTTGATTTACCGGAGCCGCTCACACCTGTAATGCAAACGAACTTTCCAAGTGGAATGCTGACCATTATTGATTTTAAATTATTACCTGTACACCCGATGAGACGAAGATCATTTCCGTTGCCTTTACGGCGTTTAGACGAGACTTCAATCTTTTTCTTTCCTTTAAGGAAAAGAGCGGTATACGAGATCGTCCCTAATCCATTTCCATTTATTCTTAAATTTTCATTCTTAATTCTTAATTCTCTCGGCTTCCCGGATGTTACAACATATCCTCCATGTTCACCAGCCCCTGGACCTAAATCGACCACAAAATCTGCGCTCTTGATCATTTCTTTATCATGTTCAACAACAATAACGGTATTACCTAAATCACGGAGCTGTTTTAAGCTATTGATTAGTTTGATATTATCTCGCTGGTGTAAGCCGATACTCGGCTCATCTAGAATATACAAAACGCCAACAAGCTGCGATCCTATCTGGGTTGCCAGTCGGATGCGCTGCGCCTCTCCACCCGATAAGGTGCGAGCTGAACGATCAATTGTTAAATAATCTAATCCAACATTTAGTAGAAATTGCAGTCGTTGTTGAATCTCTTTTATAATTTGATGTGCAATTTCCGTTTGGCGTTCGGTAAGAGTTAATGCAGCGAAGAACTTTGCGGCATCCCGGATCGATAGTTTTACAACATCAAAAATATTAAACAACTGTTGTGTTTTTATATCAATGAGCTTGACTGCTAAATTTTCCTTTTTCAGACGTCCACCACCGCACACATGACACGGTGTTGTATTCATATATGCTTCGATCCATTTGCGCATTCCCTCCGAAGATGTTTCGTCATAATAATGTTGGAGCGTCTTTATTATTCCACTGAACCGCTGTTTATATGTAACAGTCCGTCCGCTGGGATGTGTAAATTTGATTTCATACTTTTCATCGCCGGAACCATTTAATAATAGCTCGATAAATTTCTTTGGAAGTTTTTTTATCGGCAAGGAGAGATCAATATTATGCTTTTGAGACACCGCTTTTACCTGACTCCAAAGATAGGTTTCACGTGGTTTACCAAGTGGTGCAATTCCTTCGTCGTTGATACTGAGACGTTCGTCGGGAATTATTAACCGAAGATCAAATTCCCTTGTTGCCCCCAATCCATTGCAAATGGAACAAGCGCCATAAGGTGAATTAAATGAAAATGAATTTGGTGCTGGATCGTCGTAACTTATTCCACACTCAAGACAAGCGAAGTGCTGACTAAAAAGATGATCTTTGTTTTCTGAATTCACTATTACAAGACCCGCCCCCATTTGGAGAGCCGTCTCTACTGAATCAGCTATGCGTGAGCGCATTTCTTGCTGCACAATAAGGCGATCAACCACGACCTCGATGTTATGAACTTTGTATCTGCTTACCTGCATTCCTTTAGAGATTTCTTTTATGTCACCATCGATGCGGACGCGGAGGAAACCATCTCTAACGATTTCTTCGAACAGTTCGCGATAATGCCCTTTTCGTCCACGAATAACAGGGGCAAGAATTTGAATTTTTGATCCTTCTGGGTGTTCCATTAATGCATCGATGATTTGGTCTACGGATTGTTTTTGAACAATCCTACCACAATTACAACAATGCTGGATACCGGCGCGTGCATAAAGAAGCCGTAGATAATCGTAAATCTCTGTAACGGTTCCTACAGTTGAGCGGGGATTATGAGAAACAGTTTTCTGTTCGATGGAGATAGCGGGGCTTAATCCTTCGATGTAATCAACATCGGGTCGCTCCATCAATCCTAAAAACTGCCGTGCATATGCGGAAAGACTTTCAACATATCGCCGCTGCCCTTCCGCATAAATTGTATCAAAAGCAAGACTTGATTTACCAGAACCGGACAATCCCGTAATTACGATAAGTTGATCACGCGGCATCTCGACATCAATATTCTTCAGATTATGGACGCGAGCGCCTTTAACAATAAGTTTATCTTGTTCCACTGAGTTTTTTAAATATTTATTTCAACCGACTATTTTGTTGTATCAGGATTCAACCTGCACCAAAGGCAGAAAGAAATACAAAGAAGAAAAAACGATTAACCACCTGTACGGAATCTAAATTCGTAACCGGTGAATTGTGCTTGACCTATCGAACTCAGATTTACTCCAATACGGATAATGTATTCTTGGTTTGCCCGAAGTAGTCCTGCACCCATATGGTATACAAATAACCTTCGTGATCTATCAATTAAAAATTCTCCATTTTCCCATGGTACGATTTGAAAAGATGAACGAATTGTACTTGTATCGAGAATTGCATTGAACTCGATTTCGATAGTATTAGTGGAACGGGGGTATAGTCGATTATGACTTGGTGCAGTTCTTAGCACTTTTAACGGAGCTGTTTTGAAAGAAAATTGATATGGAGTTTTTAGATGTTCCCCTTGTTTCGACTGAATAACAGTATCGAGCGTTACATTATACCATGTGTTTTGAGCAAATTCTATAGCCGGTATAAATTTTAATGCAGGGCTATTCCAGGAATAATCAAAATATCCATCAATGTAGGGATCAATCTTAAATCCAGAGCCGAGCTTTACACTGTTCCAATCAACCATCGATGTAAACGAGACATCAATGTTTCCATAAAGAGGCACCTCTGTATTATCTTCTTTTGGAAAAGTCGATTTTACATTAAACGAAGCAGTCCGAAAATTCCAAGTAAAATTTTTGGGGAGTCGATAATAATCAGTATCTTTTGCAGTCTCAAAAACAGTGATTGCATATATTGTGTCACTTAGTAATGATGAACTGCTTACCAAATATATTGCAGTATTATCAGTATATTTTGTATCATATTTCCAGTTATCTGATATCGAAGGAATAATTTGTATAGAGCTTGAAATATTGTTATCTATCGAAAGCGAGACAGGACTATTAAATCGAATCCGAATCGTATCATTAGATGGAACATCGATAGCACCATCTGCTGGATATACTGAAACGACGCGAAATTCAGATTCAGGCATAAAAGTCATAATATATTCTGACCCTAAAACGTTTCCATTAATGTCCGTCGCGTCGGGAGCGATTCTCAACGTACCTCTCTCTTGAATCTTCCAAAGAATATTTTTTTTTCCAGAACCCTCTGTGGCATAAAAAGTAAATATATCTCCCCCAATCGATTGAATGCTATTAGTATCAATCTGGAGCTGACGTCGATTGGATTTGAGACTTAATGCCCGCTTAACCGATGCTCGATCCATTATTTTATTAAACCGTATCTGAATCTGGGAAAGCGGAAACTCATCATAGGGTCCAGTACTGTTTGCAGGTGGATATGTGGCAATAACTTTCGGCATTATGCTTGGATCGGTCAGTGCTTCGATATTTGGTCCCGGAGGACCGGCAGGACCTTCCGGACCACGGCAACCAGTCAACAAAAATAAAAGAAGTAAGATTGAATAACTGATAGTTTTCATTGTTGGATCCTCAATTATTTGTTGAGAAATTCTTTTCTTGAAAGATAATAAAGTTTATGTGTGGAGTCAAATAGTAAATTCCGCACACGATAATTCGGTTTGGTTCTTAACCGAGGCGTTTTCGTTTGTTTAGATACTGAAACAATGCCACATCGAAAGGTGTAGATGTATCGAGGCGAACATAATCAATCTTATGATCCCGGCATTCTTTTTTGTAGTTGTTAAGAAATATTTTCATCTCCTCCTGATACGATCTTTGAATGTGCCACGGTTGAGTCGTTAATTCTTCTGAAGTCTCCATATCTTTAAACACTGCATCACGTCCAAACGCGAATGACAGCTCCAACGGATCGAGGATGTGCATTACAATGACCTCATTTTTCTTGTGGCGGAAATGTCGTAGTGCTGCCATCACCTCGCTCGGATTATCGAATAGATCACTGAGAATAATTACCAACCCGCGGCGTTTAATTCGTTCAGCAATAAGATGGAGTGCGGACGCAGTGGCTGTTTTATTGCTCGCGGATACTAATTCTAATTGCCGTAGTATTTCCCTAAGGTACGATTTAGTCGCATGAGGAGGCATATAAAGACGAACCTTCTCATCATAAATTGTGAATCCAACTGCATCGCGCTGCTGCACCATTAGCTGGGAAAGAGCAGCAGTAATGTATGAAGCGTACTTTAATTTTGTCATTCGCCCGTTGGATGAAAAAGACATAGAACGGCTTGCATCCAAAATAATATATGCTTTGAGATTTGTCTCTTCTTCAAATTGTTTTATATAATAACGATCAGTTCTCCCGAATATTTTCCAATCGAGGTGTTTGATTTCATCACCGGGCATATATTGGCGATGCTCGGCGAACTCAACACTAAAACCATGGTAAGGGCTTTTATGCAAACCCGTGATAAAACCTTCAACGACGAGCCGCGCCACCAGCTCCATGTTTGCAAGCCGGGCTACTATTTCGGGCTGGAGAAATTTTCGGTAATCTTGAAATGTTTCTATCACTTCTTACTCGGTTTGGAAGTTTGTTTTGTTTCACTCTTTTCCGATATAACTACCGGTGGGGCAAACGCCTGGTTAGGTTCTTTCCCTAATGTTTCTAATTCAAATTTTGCCGAAGGTGCAAGCTCATGTTCAGGAAATTTTTGGAGGAATATTTCGTACATCATTTTTGCACTGTCTAATACATGCAGCTCATTATTATAAATAAAACCGGCAAGAAAGAGCATTGTCGGTGCTTGACCGCTTGTGGAAAATGTTTCATAAAATCGCTGATAAGCGTTTATTGCCTTGCGCGCATCTTTTAGATCGTTGTTATACATAAATGCCAGGCGGAGGAGAGAGCTTTCAGCGTAGGCACTCGTTGCAAAGCGGCTCACTGCCTCCTCGTATAATTCAGCAGCTTCTTGGAAGCTTTTGCTTTCTTCGGCGATCTTTCCTTCAGTGTAAAGATCGATATCACTTTTGCGTGAGCATGATGAAAAAAATATTAATACTAATAATATGTAGAACGACTTCATTTAATTATTCCTTTAGAAAGATTAACGATATTAATCTACGAATTGACAGGACAAGATGCAACCAACATTAAGCTGATTGATAACCGGATAATATTACAAACCAAATTTGTTGAGGAGATAGTTCAATTTCCCTCGCCACCCTAACTGGTAGCCATAACGTTCCGCAGTACCTCTGCCACGGTGATAAATATAGTTCTCAGTGGGGAAATCGATTAAGTTAAATCCGTGTGTGGCAGCCGTCTCCATGTTTTTTAAACATGGTGTACCATGGCGAGTGAATTTTGGAAATTCAAAATAGAGGTTGCGTCTGATAAGCATACAGTATGGACGAATATATGAAATGGCTCCGCTTCGGTTTTCAGTATCGAATCCTCGCTTGTTCATATAAATTATTTTTCCAACGATGTAATTTTTCGGATTTTCTTCTAAAAGCGAGACCATTCGTTCAAGAAATCCTCCGGTATTTACTTCACAATCGGAATCGATAAACAGCACGAGAGACGATTTCAATTTGTGGAGTGCCATATTCATAGCGGGACCATGATGAGTATTTTTTTCGTTAAGGATTATATCTGTAGTTTGCGAATTTGTTTCATGATATTTTATTAAGAATGTTGTACTTTCATCGTTAGATCCATTATCAATTAGTAAAAATGGGATTGAAGGGTAATAAAGACGAAACGATTCAATCGCTTTTTGTGTAAGATCGAGTGTTTTGTAATTGATAATTACCGCAGTTACGGACAAAGCATCCTGCATATTGCTCTCTGTTGGTTAGAGAATGTTCTATTTGATTGTTGTGAATTTCCGTAGTGATGATCGAGTCTATGCTTCGGTCGATTCTTTAGCATGTATAACAAGTTCATTTTCAACGTAGTCGATGGTTTCCGAGAGAGCCCCGAGAAACTTACGAAAATCCTCTTTATAAAGAAATATTTATCGTCGTCTACACGGCGGCTTTCCGTTATAACAACGTAGTAATCTTTCCCAGATTTGGTTGCTTTAACATCTAAAAAGTAAGTTCGCTTGCCAGCACGAATGCGTGTTGAAAAGATTCCTTCTTGATTATTATCATCTTGCTTCATAGGTATTGCAATTTCTTTTAAGATAAATCATTTTCTAATTACAGCAAGTTTTCCTGTGGTAACTTCATTTCCATCCTCAGCATAAGCAACCACTAAATAAATACCGGTCGAAACCAGATTCCCCCTCGAATCGGTACCGTCCCAAAAACCGACGAGGCCACCGGGACTTTGTATTTCTTTTATCAAGCTGCCATCGATAGATAATATTTTTATTGAAGATGAACGTACTAATCCTTTTACGGTGAGTTGAATTGAAGATGGCAAATAAAACGGATTAGGGGAGAATAGCAATTTTTCAAATGATGCTTTCGGAGTTATTGCAGAAGTTGTAAGTGTTGAAAGCCCTTTTTCGCTACCAAAGTAAATTAATCCTGTATTATTGTCAATAGCTATGGAGTTTATATCATTATCCAATAATTTTCCATTTGTATTTTCTACTGTATATTGATTAAGTATAGATGTACCGTCAGGAGAAAGCACAAAAACACCTTGTTGCTTGGTCGCTACCCACTTATTGTCAAGAACATCTACAGCAATATCTTGAATAACTTGGTCTTGTAGAGGATGATATAACGCCATACTTCTTTTTGGATTACCCGGATTGAATATTATTGTAATGCCTTGATCTGAACCAATCCACAGCCCACCCTCATTGTCGACTTTAATGCACCAAACTTTATTACTTGTTAGTCCATCGTCAGTTGTTAGTTTCCCCCAATTGTTTATAGTACCAGGTAGGATAAAATTTTTATTATTATTAAAATAGTACAAACCTAATGGCGAAATTGGCTCGAATCTATTAAAATTTGCAAACCATTTTGTTCCATACTGATCAATAACTACATCAGTAAACACAATATCAGGATTTTTCATTCGGCAGTTTGGTGTAAAACATCTTGTTGAATCTTGTAAAAGATAACTAATTGATGAATCAGAATGATGAAAGATTGCTAAAATCGTATCACGTAATGGAGATCTGCTGGTTATCCACGTTCTTCCTTCGGGATCGGTTGCAACTCCTCCCACTACAGTATAATTTGGACTGTTGGCATCAAAAAGGGGTAGCCCGTTTGATGTGTTCAGAACTTTTTGAATGATTCCATCGTCATCAACGATTGCGACACCCCCATTTGTACCCCAGCTGCTTACCCATTTTGTATTGTCTCTACCAAGACTTACTTTGTAGTAGCCATTTAATCCTAACACTGGATATTGCTCCCTTGTGTAAGACTTCCATGACTGCCCATCAAAACTCATAAACCCTCTACCAAAAATATCGGCTCCGGTAGCTGCCCAAAGAACTCCTTTCTTGTCAACTACGATACTGACAAATTTATTTGAGATGGGACCAGGTGGAGTAACAATATTCCAAGACAAATCTGTTTTGATTAAAAGACCGTCAGATTTTGTTCCAACTATGTGTTGATTTAATATTTTACTTAATGGATACGAGAACTGGGTATCTATCTGAATTGGAGATAATGATGAAAAGTGCCCTAATTGATTATTGGATGTAATGAAATAAATTGTATCTGTATCGGTTGAAGGGTTTGTAACCCTCAAATCGATGATGTTTAGCCCTTTTGTTTCCGGTATTATCGTCCATCGTGAGTTAACAAATTGTGCTAAACCCTTATCTGTTCCCGCAATTAAATGATTGTTGAATACGCTTAAAGAAGTAATGAAATTCGAAGGCAATCCTTGCGTTACGGTATCAGAAAATAAATATGTTTCCCATAAATCTGGTGCCGAAGGATTTGGATTAGTCAGTAATGTGGAAGCGATACCATGGTCTGTAGCGACCCAGATTCTATTATCAAAAATTTCAAGGGCTTTTGCTTTTGTAGCTCGCGCATGCAGATAGTTATCTGTGAACATCATTTTTGATCTAGAAAACACGCTTACACCTAAGTCAGATAATATATATAGCGTATCTCCCAAAATCTTCAACGAATTTATTCGCTTATAAGAGCCATGGTCTTTATCGTTATAGATGTTGAGTATATAACGCCAGTCTTTCTTGGTGGGAAGGTAGCGGTGGAGGAAACCGTCAGCGGCGCCAATCCAAACGGCACCTTGTTTATCAGTTGCAATGGCTGTGAGATCAATCGTTCTTAAGCCCTCTGAAGTAGTGAACTCTTGAAAAACATTTTTTCCCTTATCATAGGAGAACATACCTCCGCTCGTTGCCACCCAGATAAGAGCCGGATTGTACATATCTATTGCGATATCCTGAACTTGGCTCTTTATTGTATATGTTTTCCATTTATCCAGTCCACCCATCAGCATTGATGAAGCAGTACAAAACAGCACGAAGATCCAAACTGCACGCGTCACAACATATCCTATCGTTGCTTTATTGTTTTTTCTTGACAGGAATTTTTTTCTGAAGATCAGCAAGTTCAATAGCAGCCATTGCAGCATCCCACCCTTTATTACCGGCTTTTGTGCCTGCACGCTCAATCGCTTGTTCGAGTGTATCAGTTGTGAGAACTCCAAAAACAATAGGGACTTTTGACTCGAGAGCGGCTCGATTCAAACCGACGCTTACTGTATTTGCTATATATTCGAAATGCGGTGTATCGCCTTGAATAATGCAACCGAGGCAGATCACGGCATCGTATTTGCCACACATAGCGACCTTAAGCGTAACCTGTGGAACCTCGAATGCTCCGGGACAATAGATAACATCGATATCTTTATCTGATGCACCGTGCCTAACCAGGCAATCAATAGTTGAATCGAGTAATCGCTTTGTGATAAACTCATTGAATCGACTTACGACAATTCCAAATGAGTATGCAGCTGCTGAGAGTTTTCCTTCGATAATCATACAAAGTTTTTCGTATAGATGTGAATGAGAATTTAGTAATTAATGATTGAATAATCTTTGTCGCATCATATCGACTGTCGCTTTAGAAACCACATACTGTCCGAGTGTGTGCTCGTCCCCTTGGGAAGCTCCATGGAAATCAGAGCCACCGCTTTCTAATAAACAATACTCGTTAACAATACCCTGGTAATAGTATATCAGATCGGGTGTATGGCCCGGATGATATACTTCTATGCCATCGATGCCTGCTTTGATTAATCTGAATATAATATCTTCATTAATCGATCGCCCCGGATGAGCAATAAACGATAGCCCGCCAGCTTGTGCGATTAATCGAACAATGTCCTCGGGTGAAAAATTCCATTTATGCTCATACGCAGGGCGCCCATAGCCGATATATTTATTAAATGCCTCGTTGTACGAATATGTGTGCCCATTTTTAACGAGTGCGTTTGCAATATGGGGTCTTCCAACTGAATCACCCTTAACTTGCTCCAACACAGTATCTATATCAAGTGGTATTTTCAATTGATTCAGTTTTCCAACAATTCGTTTTGCGCGTTTTAATCGTTCTTCTTGAAACTCAGTTAGTGAATCGAGTAATTCCTTATTGTTGTAGTCAATAAAATATCCGAGTATATGAACCTCAGTATGATCGAAGCTTGAGCTTAATTCTATTCCCGCAATCACATCGATATTCTCTGTTTTTCCACTTTCTTTTGCTTCTGCAATTCCGCTGATGCTATCATGGTCCGTTATACCAATTGTCGTTAATCCCGAATGCTTGGCTTTCATGACGATCTCTGCGGGTGTGTACGCCCCATCTGAATATGTCGTATGTAAGTGTAAATCAACTGTTCGGTTCTCTCGTCCTTCCCGATTTTTCACATCTACCTCTTATGCGAATAAACTTTTAAATTTATCGTAGTCAATTATTATAAGTTTATTTCCCCTCATCTCGACTAATCCCTTCTTTATAAAGCTGTGAATAACACGAGAAATAGTTTCACGTGAGGTTCCAGCCATATTTGCTAAGTCTTGTTGTAGTGGAAGCTCGTCAATCTCTACTCTTCCTTTTCGAATTGTACCAATATCATCTGCTAATTGAAGGATCACGTTAGCAACACGTCCGGTTGCATCTTTCAGTGATAAGCTTTTAATTTGTGCATCGGCTTTTCGGATGCGTAACGTCATTTCTTTCAGAAGTGCTATAGCAACAGAAGGAACATCCTGCATAAGCTTTAAAAAATCTCTGCGATGTATCATGAATAGTTCCGTCTTAGTAATAGCTATAACTGATGCGGAGCGTGATAAACCATCAAGTATAGACATTTCACCGAAGAAATCATTTTCACCAAGTATCGACAAAATGACTTCGCGTCCATCCTCATCGGTTCGAACAATTTTTACTTTTCCCGAGATGATAACGAAAAGGGCAGCTCCGGTTTCCTCTTCCAAGAGTATAATTGTTCCTTTTTTATATTTTTTCCGCACACCGACACGGACAATCTTGCCTAACTCGAGGGCTTCAATATCTGCAAAAACAGGTACACTGCGTAAAAACTCCATTGCTTCAGCAAGTTCTGATGAAATGGGCTGATGGGGGGCGCTGGGATGATTCATGTAAGTTTCCATTGTTATCTTTCAATGTTGAGAGTTAAATTCACAATAATAAAATTTAAAATTAATATACTGTGGTTGTTGTTGAAAGTCAAGTCTTTAATGTGTCAATAGTAAATAGCTTAATGTAAATATACTGATTTCGCAGACAAATAAAGAAATTCCAGCAGCCGTGTCAAGTTGTCTGACCTGCGTTAATTTGTCGTTTTCATTGGTTTGAAGATAATTTCGGTAGTATCTATCTGCTTTTATTTTAAAATAGGCTGCCGTTACTCCGCTCAATATCGTTGTAGAGGTTGTAATATAGATTGGTATCAGGTTCTTCATATCCCTACCATCCAGATAAAGTGACTTACTATCGGGAGAAATAAGCTGCGAGGATGTAAGTGGTAGGTGAATAATACCACCTTCTAATGGGATCGAAGATATTGATGTCTCAAATCCATCCTTTGAAAGTTTGATGCTCGATTTTTTTTGATGGAGTAAAAAAGTTTTTGGTGTGGTCCCTGAAATGGAATCATCTATTAATATTGAAGCACCATAAGGTTCAGAGGAGATTCTTAAAAGTGATGGGAAAATTATGCTTCGCTCTATTTGATCAGATTGTCGAACGTATAATGTTTCAACAAAATTAGTAATCGACCAATTCTTTGAGTCAGGATGAATACATCGGAGTACACGTTTCCCCGTTTCAATCTCTGTCATCTTCAGCGGAGTTATCCCGATTAACATTGAATCTACAAACACCTTAACACCTGATAGATTACTGTTAATGCTAATTGTAGTTGTTTGCAGTTGATTATGTGATAGTGCTTCCGAGAAAGGTGATGATAACGATATACAAATGAACAATGACAGAAAATTTTTCTTCATTTTTCACCCAACTTTCGAAATGCAACAACGTTTTGATCGTCGCTGAGTATAATAAGCAGATTTCTTGAGACTACGGGCATCGACCTGATTCTGCCCTCTATTTTTTGCTGCCAGAGAAACTCCCCGGTCTCAGCACTGAGAGCATAGATGACTCTGTTGAAGCATCCAATAAAGATTGTGTTGCCTGAAATAAGCGGGGCAGAGTTAACAACACCACCCAATCTAACCCTCCACACGATCACACCATCGTTAATGTCCATACAGTAAATAATCCCTTCAACCGTTCCTACAATAACATGATGCTCATTAACCGCCTGAGAGGCAAGCACAATTCCGCCAAGATTTTGTGCCCAGATCTGTCGACCGGTTTTTATATCAAAGGAGTAGTATGTGCTATCGAATGAACCAACAAACACTTTTCCGTTTCTGATGGAAGGAGATGCAACGATACTGCCGCGAACTTTTGTCTGCCAAATAAGAGAACCGTTTTCTATAGCTACCCCACATAGAACACCGTCTCCGCTGCCAAAAACAACTATTTCACTATCGCTTGCTGGGGATGAATGAATAGATTTATTTTTTTTATCACGGGAAGGATCAAATACCCAAATTGACTGCCCGTTAGTTTTGTCGGAACATATTAGCATCCCTTCTAACGTTGTTACTAACAGTTTCGATCCTATGATGAGTGGAGAACTCTCAATATTACCACCTTTTACTTGCCATTCGATTGCTGCATTCCTGAGGTTGTAGGCAACAAGACTTGCCTTACTATTTGTAAGAGGTACATATAAATAGTTACCATCTGCAATGGGTGAACCAACGATGGCTGAACCGAATTTGCGACTTCCAATATACTCGCCGGTTTTAGCATTAAGCATGTTGATTTCACCGTTTAAATCACTTACGAAAAGAAAACTATCAATGACGATGGGTGAATAGGGACTAAAACCTGCTGAGGTTTCAAATCGCCATATTTCTTCTAATGGAGGTATTAGATTGTTGGTCACCGTATTTGTTCGTGTTGAAGTTCTCCCGAACATTTTCCAATCATGAGGAGAAGTTTGCAGTGATGTTTGGATTTGAAGCGGGTTGCAGCCAAATGATTTCAAAAACCAGAACAAGATTGAGAAACTTATTAAAAATCGGACCATTAGAAATCCCAACCAAAGAAAAACTGAGAAAATATACCCTTCTGGAAATCTTTAAAATTATTTTCAATTCGCTTACCAAGATCATACCGGAGAACGAAAACGTTTCCAATATTCAAACGAATTCCTCCACCAACACTTCCGAGTGTGCTTTCATACTTCTCATCCCATGCACTTCCAGCGTCAATGAATAAAGCTCCGCGGAATCCAATAAAATTCACACCGCCAAACGGAAATTTAAATGTCAATTGATCAAGGAAAGGAAACCGCAGCTCGTGGCTGGTAAGCCATAATTTTTTCCCCCGTAATGACCAGCGTTGATAACCGCGTAAATCCCAGCTTCCTCCCATAAAGAATCGGCGTGATTCTTCTCCATCATTGAAAAACAACCAGAAACGAGATGCATAAGCTGAACGCCGTGCAATGCGAAGATAATAACGGTAATCGAAGATCATCGAGTAATAGTTTGCGTGAGAATATTGTATGTCCGAGGTATATGCTAATGTTATGTTGAATCTGCTTCCATCTAAAGGACCGCTTGGACCCCAGAGTGAGTTATCGTGTGTAAAAGAAATTGCGTTCGAAAGAAACATTGCCCGGCGTGAACGATCTATATTATTATTAAAAGGAGAAAAAAAACCTTCAACATCTTTTTCTGAATGACTGAGATTCGTTGAAAGACCGACACGCTGAAAATGAGAGAGGGGATAAATAAGCGCATAATAACCGCCATAGGAGCGCTCATAATAATAGAGATCGGGATCGGTAAGATCGTATCGTCTGCCGCTGAATTGGTAAATACCATAAGCATATTGAGTGCGGCGTTCTAATGAAATCCTTGATATGGCAATGTTAAAACTGGTTAACAGCTCGTCCGAGCTTTGAGCGGTGTTGTAGAGTAAAAAATTATATTGTTCGTTACCGAGAAGGTCACTAAGAGAAAGAAATGCGCCACCTGAAGTGCCAAATACAGGATCAGTGGATATCTGGCTTTGTGCGACGTCGATACTATACTTACCCGTATACCGCGAGGATTGGACGTCGGAAATGCCCCGAACCGATTGTGGTTCCCATTTCTGTTCAGTCACGAAAATATTTAATGGTACCACGCTCGTTGGTATATCTGATTCATTATATAGATTTTTTAAATAACGGATTTGAAATCGAAAATTTTCGAATGACACAAAAACTAAACTACTGTCAACCCAGATCGGATCGAACGCTGCAGTCGTGAAGTGTGTTATTTTTCGCATTTCAGATTCTTGAGCGAGTGTATCAAGTTTCATTATCCAGATGTTGCGGGCGCCATCGTGGTCAGATGTAAAAAGAAGCGAGCTGCCATCGTACGAAAATTGCGGCGAATAATAGCTCTCCTTCCCGTATGTCAGATATTGAATTGCATGGGTGTTTAAATCGTAAGTGAATAAGTTATATTTGCCGTTCTTACCATATGGTGTTCGGTCGGATGTGAACACGATTTTGTCTCCCAGCGGTGACCAACATGGGTCGCGCTCATCGTAAACGTCGTTGGTGAGACGTAAAAGTGTTTCTTGTCCAGTATCCCAGATGTAAAGGTCATTGTAACCAGACTTATCTACAGCGGTGAGTGCAATCTTTTTTCCATCTGGCGACCAAGACAATGAGCCAATAACAACCAGCTCGTTGAAATTGTATGATTTACCGAAGCAATCGTTAATAACGTCATAGAGATGAATTGCATCATTTTCACCGCTCTTTGTTACAAAGGCAAGTATGCCATCAGGTGCGATATCTAATTTACTTTGGAACAAGTGAAAGGTTTCCAATTCGCTTGTCCGTTCACCTTCGATTACAAGTGTTGGTTTAAATTCCTTACGAGTGAGAGCGCTGTCGAGATTTATATTGTAAATACCTGTATAACCTGTCAGGTTACCGATGAAGTAAATTTCTCGTTGTGTGCCATTTTGAAAATATGTGGGTTTTGAGTTAAAGCCGTCCGCAACCAGTGCTTTGGTAATACCGCTCGGTTGATCCGCCGCTTCAAGGAGAGGATAATATTTTTTTTTCAATCCGTAAATCCAACCCTCGTCGAATTTTTGATAATTAACACCAAGGGTAAGCTCAAAGACTTCTTCGAAGTTTGTCGACTTCCAGATGTTTTCCATTAGAAAGAGGATTTTTTCCCTTCCATATTTCTCACTGATATGCTGTAGAATATTTTGACCTTCCTTGTACATTAAATATGTTCCATATATTTTTTCCATTTCGTTTAATGGAACAAGGTAATTGCTTATTACAGCATCACGCATCACCATCTCTGCCTGGATATCCCAATCAGTCGACCAGAACTCAGCTAAACCTTCAACAAACCATAATGGTGGTAAGCGATCTTGTCTCTGACGATGGTCGAGTAAGACACGATTGATTTTACTGAGCATGAAAACGTGGACTAATTCGTGTCGGATCACGTGCTTGAAATCCCAAAATGAACCGTTGAAAGGAATAACAACCCTGCCCTTCATAAACTCAAAAAATCCACCCACACCTTCTGGCACAAAACCGGGTGTTACATTAGTTTGCTGAAAATGCAGATGCGAGCTGTAGAAAATCAACGGTATACGTATGAGAACATTATGAACAAATTTTTGTTCAAGGATTTTGTAACTCTCTTCTGCAAAATATGCACCTTGTTCCGCAAGCTCTTTCATTTCTGGATAATAGTATATATCAAAGTGCTCGGTCTTCAGTACATGCCAATCGAAGTTTGTGTACTGGACTTTGTTCCTGCCGAAGTAGAAGAATTGGGCGGAGGCGGAGGAGAAGAAAAGCACCACGATAGTGATATATAGGCAAATGTACTTCACACGATTGTCACGATCAGATCGCACCACTCATTAAGTGTAGTTACCTTAAATTACAACAACAGGGATGTTCAGATTCGCATGTGGTACTTTGCGAATGAAGATATCTTTTGTCTTAGCATCTATCAGTTCCAACGTTTTTGGTTCAAGGAATACCTCGCCACATTGCGTGCATCTCTCAACCTCAAGATTCTCAAATAAGACAACGTTTTCACCCCATTGATGAAAGTGGCGGATCTTTTCTTTAGCAAGTTTTCCCTTGCAAATATAACATTGTTTCATAAATTATTCCTTACGTTTTCTATTATTAATCCATAAGTTTTCATCTGGTACATACACGGTAATGATAACGAGCATTGAATAATCACCTCGCCCGCAAACAAAATGAATTGGCTTTGCCTTCATTGTGAAACCTAAAACGAGTGTACTTGGACCTCGTTGATCGAAAGGATAATCCTCGATAATTTCTAATTTTGATAGCAAAGCATCTTCAATTTCCGCAAGCGTTATCTGGTCATGATCACGTTCAAGCTCTGCGTGCAAGGTCAAACGATATTGCCGATGACGCACCCGTTCTTGAATCCATGAGATGATTTCATTATTCATACATTTGTTATTACTAATCTATAACATTATAGCAAATTTCAAAAATATTTTATGTACTGGACTTTGTTCCTGCCAAAGATGAAGAATTGGGCTGAGGCGGAAGTTGTGAAGATAAGGAAGATGAGAAGATATTTAATGAATCGGATGTGCATGATTATGGAGATAGTTCAGGTTTCAGGATTCAGGTCCACATTTATAGAGCGTGAAATAATCTAAATATAATTCTCTAAAATCTTTTCAATAGAAGGAAGCCCTATCCCATATTTTTGTTCCCAGACATTTATTAAAAGGAGACGCTTTTTCTCTAGTATCTCTGAAAATTTTGCTGGTTCATTCGTCATAACACTGCTAATCCAGTCCAACATCTTTTTACAGTAGCCAATTTCCTCAGCAAAGAAATCCCATAATTCTCTGCCGATGAGTGTTGATTCTGGATAACCCAACAAGGTTGATGAAATTTGGTTACTAATTTGTTCTCTTCTCCCATAAGTCATTCCAAGCATTGGGATACTTGAAGAAATTTTTTTTAACCGATCTATATGAACATTTAATTGTCTAACCTGTTCAATACCCATTGTGTTAGGACTGGATTTAATTTGAAACTCGTATTGTTTATCCCCGACTTTTTTTGCCAGATCGAAACCCATTGCCTCAGATTCTCCGTCAGCGCCTGAATGATATAACAAATGTTGAACAACAAAGCCCCATGAGGTTACAATCGAACGAGTAACTTTTTGGTAAAAGTAAAAATTTACAACCTCTTGGTGATCTTGAAAAGCGAAAGCCTTAATTAAAAAAGGATTTATTAAAAGATTATCAAGAGTAGCATTTTCAATTTCTTCTATTGCTTTATTTACGAAATCCCTAATTAGAACCATTGTCCAAGCTTCACGAACATCTTGAATATTCCGGGGTAGATATGTTTGTTTGATCCTAATTATCAGAGAAATTTGCTCGGGTTTTAATAGCAATGATTTATCAGCTTTTCTCATATCAAGAAATGCTTCTTCATCAGAAGTTTGAAACTTTGAAAGCGAAGAGAAATGTACACCAATAGCTCCAGCGGTATTCTTGCTAATACCTTTTATTTTCTTGCATAAATATGCAATAAGTTCAATATGTTCTTCTAATTGTTGTTCTGTCATCCTATCCCGTGTTCATTAAGTAAATCAAACAAAGTTGGCGTGTATTTCTTTCTTAGACTCGTCTGAGCAAGCTCAAAGTATTCTTTCTTGATTTCAATTCCAATATAGTGCCTATTAAGTTCACGACATGCGAGCGCTGTCGTTCCCGAACCAATAAACGGATCAAGTACTGTGTCACCTTCTTGTGTAAAAAGTTTAATGAACCACATCGGAAGGGAAACAGGGAATGCAGCACTATGATTTTTATTCGATGACTCAGTTGCTAAATGTAATACATTAGTGGGATAGACCATTGTTCGGTTTAGCCAATTCGATATATTCTTACCGAAACCGCTTTGTGTCTTTGATTCATCTCTAATTTTATCTGTTTCGCTCAGTTTGCTTAATCTCTTTTCAGCCCAAGAACCTATGGGAACCATAACTGTCTTTTGGTACATTTTAAATTGTTTACTTTTTGTAAAATGTAAGCATCGTTCCCAGGCATCACGAAATCGGTTTGGCCATTTCCCTGGATAAGAATTCTTCTTGTGCCAAATATATTCCTCAGTCCAAAGCCACCCATGTCGACGCATTTCCAAAATAAGTTCAATCACATAAGTGCAACGCTCACCATTTTCTGCTTTCTCTTTTATATTCAGGATAAATGAGCCATCATTTCTCAAAATTCTTTTCATTTCATCGGCAATTGGCAGAAACCATGAAACATAGTTCTCTGGTGTGATACCACCGTAACTGCTCATTCTGCGGTCAGCATAGGGGGGTGAAGTAACAATGAGATTAACACATTCGTTAGGGAATGATTTCAATACTTCTAAGGCATCGCCACAGATTATCTGATCAAGTGGAACTTTCTTACTCACTCTTTGTGAATAGACACCCTCTAGTTCAGATACTCTCATGCTCTTATGTTTTTTTCTTGAATGTTTCTTCTTTGGTTTTTCTTTATAACTAATTTTCTTCATACATCACTTTGCTCCACAACCTCAATCGCATCATTTTCAACCATTTCCATTTCACCAATTTTAAAACCTCGCTGTTTACGATCTCTAGCTTCCGATGCATCTTTGGGATCGTTTAAAAAAAATTCAACTGCTCTTTTGGCTGTATATTTATTTCGAGCCTTAACTTGAACAACATAAGACCGTACCAATGTTACATTATAAACCGGCATAACAAATTCCTTCTAAAAAACACAATACTTAAAACTCCTATCTATTTTTCTTCAAACCTTTGCCAACTCATTCTTCAAATAATCAATAACCTTTACCGGTGTCGGGTCAACGCCATTAAGGATGGCAAGGTAGTAGCTTACCCAATCGCCTAAGTAAATCAGCGAAAACATTCGGGCAAGAAGCGATCTTCCTTCGCTGTTTACTTCAATAACTTTTGAAGCATAATTTTGGATAACATCTTTGGTAATCTCTATCCGCGCTTGCACACGCTCGTGATCTCCCTTGTCGCGTAGAAATACTACAACTAAATCTTCCTCCATCGTTCGCCGTAAAACTTTCCATCCAACAAGCTCGTTGTGGTTCATCTCAGGCAATACGTGCCCAAAGGCAAGTTGTTTTGCGTTCTCGGCAATTTGTCCCCGCCAGCGCAGGTTCACAATATCAAACCTATCTGCGGCAGAGTAGATAATGGGCAGCTTCATGTAGAGCTGTTTTGCAAACTGGAAAGCAGGATTCCTGTCGTTGGATGCACTGTATAATTTCGATTTCTTTTTCAGCATCGCAATGGTTTCTTTAATGTCGGTATCTTTTGATTTAATCAGCTTCATCTTTGCAAGTGAAATAAGAATGGGGAAGAAAGAATAACCTAATGCGGCACGCGGTGGCAATCCCTTGGGAATCGTAATAAGAGGATGCCTGAATTTCTTCGTCATCTGCGCCGTTTCACCATTGGAGCTGATGCACAGGACTTTTGCTTTGCGTTTCTTTGCATCAGCGTGTGCGGCTATTGTTTCCTCCGTATTGCCCGAGTAACTTGAAACAACGACAAGTGTTCGTTCATTAACGAACTCAGGCAAAAAATAATGTCGGTTGATTATGATCGGTATTTTTATTTCCTCCGCAAGATAAGAGCGGAGCAAATCACCTCCGATTGCAGAACCACCTAATCCGGTGATAACGATTGTGTCGATCCGGGATCGCCTAATTGATGATCGAAATTTCTTCCC
>JASEHD010000030.1 GCA_030019075.1 Bacteroidota bacterium | reverse complement strand
TTACCGTTTACGGTGATGCGGATAAGAATTTTATCGTTCTGCGTAACATCAATTAGTAACCGATGTTAAGCAAACCTCTGCATTCGTTATGGGGTTGTTAAAAAAAATAAATATAAGGGTCATTCCGTCCCGCTCATAGAGCGGGATCGGAATCTGAACCATGTAAACCTGTTTGCTTTCCATACTTGCCAGCTGCAAGCAGGGATGCTGAAACCCGCCTGCCAAAGTTGTACGGCGGGCAGGCAAGTTCAGCATGACTTGGGATATTTTGGATATCCTCACCACAAAAGTGCGTCGGGGTGTTAATGCTATCACTCTCGATCATCGAACAACGACCATCTTTTTAATTTCAGTAAATGTTCGGGTTGGCTCGGTTGTACTCACTGCATCAAGACGGTAGAAATATACACCGCTTGGAATATCGAATCCGCCTGAGGTGGACGAGGTTCTAAATTCGAAATTATAACTTCCAGCAGATTTTTGTTCGTTTAT
This sequence comes from Bacteroidota bacterium, assembly GCA_030019075.1. GTDB lineage: Bacteria > Bacteroidota > Ignavibacteria > UBA10030 > SZUA-254 > JASEHD01. The sequence goes on along the minus strand of JASEHD010000030.1, from coordinate 25,801 downwards.
TAAGGTTGCTACTTCCCGCCCCAGTACATCGTACACCTTCAGCGTTACGAATGACGAATTACCAATGACCAATGACAATGTTGTTGTAGGGTTAAATGGATTGGGATAGTTTTGTTTTAAAGAAAATGACGCGGGGGAGAGTTCTATAGCATTTCTCACATCTGATGCGACGAAGCTTACATAAGCACGGATGAGATAGATATAAATTGTATCACCCGCTTGATTTGCCGAGAGATAATACCAATTTGGTGTGGCGGCTTCATTAAAATATGTAAAGCTATGATAAGAAACCGAGCTTGGATATTCGGTAACCATAACGCGGGGCTGAGATATTGAATCACCTTCGCAAATGAATCCGACAGCGAATGGTGTACTTGCATCAATGTTATATGAACGCAAATCAACGGTACTCCAATTGAGCTAAGGCACAGGGTAAGGAGAGGGAGGAGTCGTTGATATAGATGCTGTAATTGGTACTGCAAGTGGTTGCCCTAATGGTGTTGGATTAGTATTACCTGTAAATCGCCACACGCCGCCTGTCATTGATCCTGCCCGACGGAGTGCAACCCGTATTGAATCGAGTTTTCCTCCTTGTACTCCATCGAATGTTACGCAAACTGTATCTTTCCTTGCCAGTGGAAGATAACCGGTTGGCTCGGTTGTATCCCATTTGAGCTCTAATGCCGTTGTCCCACCGGTAGCTTGATATGTAAATGAGTACGGCGTGGTAAGACTTGTATTCATGACTACAAAATGTACTTCTGTGTAGGTCGTCCCGAAATTTGGCTCGGAAAATTGTGTTCCTGGAGTTACATCGAGAACACGTTTTCCTCCCGGACCAATCTCAACTGCTTTAATCTGGATGCTTGCATTGGAAACAGTAAAATTCGCATTCAATCCTGTCCCGCCTTTAAACGAAAGATACCTCGCTCCAAGATGTTGTACCGTATCGGTTGTTAAAGATACGTTCGGATTCAAAAACGTTAAACCTGTCGCTTTTGGTAAACCTGCGTATTTATATCCATAGACGCTGTTAACGGTTGTGTCATTGAGGATATTTGCAATCAACCAGGTTTCAAACAGATCATCAAAGCGGAGAGATGTCCCGTATGTTTGTAATCCTCCATCAATCCCAGTTATACCATTTGCAGTATTGGCAACTATCGGCTTGAATACAGATGCTCCAAATTGGTCATGATAATAAATTGAAAACCTTGAAGCACGAGAGTAATCACGCAGTACAGCGACATTGTCATTGGTTCGCCAATCGAATAGATAATGATTTGTTTCGTTGATGTAACCTGATTGATCATTTATTGGATAACCGCATAACACCTCAGAGACAAGCGAACAACTTTCATTAATGAATGTCAATTCATCCATATCATTATTCCAGTGAATCATATGCTGGAATTCATGTGAGGTTGTACTCATTCCAACTTCTAATCCTCCTTGAGTAAGAAGATTAAGAGGATTTGCATCTAAAAAGAATATCTCAGCACGATTGCTCTGGGGTAAATTAGTTTGATTGTAGCTTGAAAAATAACCAACAATATATCCTCCTGTGCCGGTGAAACCATCCTTAATATTTAAGATAAGAATGATGATGCGCGGGTCAGTATCAACATCTGGTGGATTACCGAATGCAGACGTGTCTATTTGATAAATCCCTTTCTGAGAGTTTGCAGGTGTTCGCAAGTCGAAAGCAGTGCGAACGGAATCAACCGCAGCCTGATTTACTCGAGTTAGCCACATCGAGTCTTCAACAAAGATGTAACAATTAGAACCAACCGCCCTGCATGTTGATTTAGTTAGATATCTTGTTGAATTTGTAAAATTAACTGCATACCAGTCGTAAGGATCGCCTACGTTGAATGACCATGCTGTAGGTTTTGCAAGTTTCATTTCATTGAACATTTCCGGATGCTTCTCGATGTAAATCTTCACGGATTGCTCTTCTTCCTTAAGCAGATGAGATCCGATGATTGGATAACTCTGTAAATTGTTGCTTGTTTCTTGTGCCTGTTGGGTAACTAATTGAGCATTAAGAGAAGTGAGCATTATGATTATGTAACTTACAATGTATTGAAGATAGTTATGAATTTTCATTTTGGGTTCCTTTCTTTGATTAACTCTGCATGTTCAACGAGGATCGATTTTCCTTCGGCTAATTCTTCTATTTCTTTGTATAATATTTTCACAAACTGTCCTTGATATTTTAATAATCTTTCTTCGATATCGTCTTCGGCTTTAAGAAAGTAAACAGTTCCATCTTCTGTTTCGATTGCTAATTTGGTGAATGGCTCATTTCCAATAACCTGGATCGTACCGATGATAAGATGTACCGTGTCGCTTGTTTTTTTCGATGAACAACAATAAATGAACAAAATCAACAGACACGTTGATAAGAATGCTTGGGGAAACAAGTTTTAAGTGTTGAGGTTGTGTACATTTATTATCAAAGGTAAGGAAAAGAAATTGCTTTCTCAAATTTAGGAGCAAAGAGCGTTGAGCAGGAAGCGATGATGGCTTGTGAAAACTTCCGATGTTTTACTCTAAGAGTACACTATCAAACATCGGAAGTTATCTCTAAACTTACGCGTTCTTCAGCGCTTCCGCACCGCTTACAATCTCAAGCAGTTCTTTCGTAATGGAAGCTTGACGTGCTTTGTTGTAATGGAGCTGGAGTGATCTGATAAGTTCAGAGGCATTTGTGGTTGCATTATCCATGGCTGACATGCGCGCACCTTGTTCTGCGGCATTGGACTCGAGCAATGCGTGCCAGAGGCGGAAGTTGAGATGCTTCGGGACAAGGGATGATATAATCGCTTCTATTGACCGCTCGTAGATATAGTTGATTGAGGAGATGTGAGATGTGAGATGTGAGATGTCAGTTGCAGATGATGATTGGTTAACTACCGGTGTGATCGGAAGAATCTGATCAATGATGACACGCTGCTGAATGAGGGATTTGAATTCGTTATAGACAATTTCTACTTTGTCATATTCACCGGAAAGAAAACCCTTAACAACATCATTAATAACAGATCGTGCATGATCAAAGTGTAAATCTTGAAAAATACCCAAATACCTGTTAGCGATTTTGTAATCATTCTTTTGAAAGAAATCGCTGCCCTTTTTCCCGACACAAAACAATTTAACTTTTCCGGCAGCGTTCATATCGCCATAAATGGTTTGGATGTGATAAACTGCCGATCTGATAAGATTTGAATTAAAGCCGCCGCACAATCCGCGATCAGCCGTGATAATAATAACAGCTACATTATTTACAGGACGGATGGTTAGAAGTGGATGGGTAGAGATATCGGTAAAACCAGTAAGACGATTGAAAAGCTCCTTCATTTTTTTTGCATAAGGGCGAGCGGCTACAACAGCATCCTGAGCGCGACGGAGTTTTGCAGCCGCTACCATTTTCATAGCTTTTGTGATTTTCTGTGTGCTTTTAATGCCGCTTATGCGTTGCTTTATTTCTCGAAGTGTTGCCATTGCTTAAGAAACTTTAAACGCTGTTGCAAATTCTTTCGCTATTGAATGAAGTTTTTTCTGCAGATCATCTGATAAATCTTTTTTCTCTGCGATTTCATTCATGATATCTTTGTGTTTTAATTCCAATGACTCTAAAAGTTCTTGTTCAAACCGCTGAACATGGGCATTCGGAATTTCATCTAAATATCCGTTTGTGCCGACGAAGATGCTTATAATTTGTTTATCAACTGACATCGGAACGTATTGCCCTTGTTTCAATAATTCAACAAGTCGCGCACCACGCCGAAGCTGAGCTTGAGTGGTTTTATCAAGATCGGAGCCAAACTTGGCAAAAGCTTCAAGCTCCCGGTATTGTGCGAGGTCTAAACGTAACCGACCTGCAACCTTCTTCATAGCTTTGATCTGTGCGCTTCCACCGACACGCGATACTGAAATACCAACGTTGATAGCGGGACGCACACCTGAATTAAATAAACTTGGCTCAAGATAAATCTGACCATCAGTTATTGATATTACATTCGTTGGAATATATGCTGAGACGTCGTTTGCCTGAGTTTCAATCACAGGAAGCGCGGTCAGACTACCTGCACCAAGCTCATCGCTTAACTTTGAGGCACGTTCTAATAATCTTGAGTGGAGATAGAAAACATCACCAGGATATGCTTCGCGTCCCGGGGGGCGACGGAGAAGGAGGGATACCTGTCGATAAGCTTGTGCGTGCTTAGATAGATCATCGTAGATTACGACTGCATGTCTGCCGCTATCACGGAAAAATTCTCCTAACGTTGCACCGGCATACGGAGCGATAAATTGCAGCGGTGATGGATCACTGGCGGTTGCTGTTATGACAGTTGTATAATCCATTGCACCCTCTTCTTCTAACTTTGCGACAACCTGGGCAACGGTTGAACCTTTTTGTCCGATAGCAACATAGATGCAGTACATCGGTTTGATACCGAGACGCTTCGCTTCTACCGTGTGAGTATATTTTTGATTGATAATCGTATCGATAGCGATCGCTGTTTTTCCTGTTTGTCTGTCGCCGATTATTAATTCTCTCTGCCCACGTCCAATCGGGATCATTGCATCGACTGCTTTGATGCCAGTTTGAAGTGGCTCTTTCACCGGCTGACGTTGAATAACACCCAGGGCTTTACGCTCGATAGGTAGAAATTTCTCGGTCTTAATTGGACCACGTTCATCAATTGGCTTGCCAAGCGGATTGATAACACGTCCAAGCATTGATTCACCAACCGGCATCGATGCTACCCAACCAGTTCGCTTAACGGTATCTCCTTCTTTGATGAGTGTACTTTGACCAAAGAGAATACATCCAACATTATCCTCTTCGAGATTTAATACCATCCCGAAGACTCCATTTGGAAATTCTATAAGCTCACTTGCCATGACTTTCGATAGTCCGTACACGCGAGCGATTCCATCTCCAACCTGTAGTACGGTACCTACATCGTAAATATCAACTTCTTTTTCAAAACCAGAAAGTTGTTTCCGCAAGATTGCGGATACTTCATCAGGTCTAATTTCTGACATCAATAGATCCTTTAATAACTTTATATTTTTTTAATTTAATACTATCTAACACTTTCAGTGAACCTTTTTTTGAGAAGTTCTAATTGGTGTTGAACGCTTGCATTCCATACAGTATCTTCAAATTGAACTGTGAAACCACCCTTTAACGATGGATCGAGGATATATTTCACCCGAACTTTTTTCTTGGTTGTACTTCCCAGTTGTCGAACAAGCTCTAACTCCTGTGCTGAGGTAAATTTCACAGCCGTTCGTGCTGTAACGTCGAGGATACCTAACTTTTCATCCCGAAGTTTGTTAAACTTTTCAATTATCTCAGGTAACAAAGCTTCCCGATTTTTCGATGAAAGCAGTATAATAAATTTCAAAGTTACATCACTGACCCTGTTCGATAGAAGCTCTGAAAAAACTCGTTTCTTCTTCTCGGTGGTAATTATCGGATTTTTTAAAAAAAGATTAAAGTCCTGGGATTCTTTAATAATCTGTCCGATGAACACAAAATCCTTACTCACCACTTCAAGTTTGTTCATCTCTTCAGCAACTCCAAAGACAGCGAGTGCATAGCGGTGCGCTGTGCGATGATTACTCATTGGTCATCAATTCTTTGGAAGTTCCTTGAGATACGAATCAACTAACTTGCGGTGTTTTTGCTCGTCAAGCGATTCATCGAGAATTTTACCGGCAGCCTGAATTGCAAGATTGGCGATCTCACCCCTAAGCTGTACCATCGCGGCTTCTTTATCACGATTGATCTCCTGCTTAGCTGATTCAATCATCTTTCGTGATTGAGAATTAGCTTTCTCTACGATATCATCTTTCAGCTTCTCGGCTAAAGAACGACTCTCATTGAGAATGCGTTTTCCTTCTTGTTCGGCGCGATCAAATTGCTTACGGTTTTCTTCTAAAATCCGTTCAGCATCTTTTTTTGTCTGTTCGGCACGCTCGAGTGCATCTTTAACTGTTTGTTCACGTTTTTGCAAAGCTTCGAGTAATGGTTTCCATGCAAACTTCTTCAAAATCAAAAGAAGAAGTATGAAAGTGATTATGGTCCAGATTATTAATCCGGGATTGGGACTGAGCATGATTCAATCCATTACTTGGTTGCAAGTATGATACAAATCGCAAGTGCGAAGAAGGTCGCACCTTCGATTAATGCGGCTGCTATCAGCATCGAAGTGCGAACTTGTCCTGCAACTTCCGGCTGACGACCGCTTGCTTCCATTGCAGCCGCAGCAAGCTTACCAATTCCAAGTCCTGCACCGATTACGGTAATTCCTGCGCCAATGCCGGCAGCAAGGTATCCTAATGCGTTTGGTTCCATTTTATTCTCCTATAATGATTAATAATAATTTTATTCGATTAATGTCCAGATTCATTATGCGTGCCTCCTTCATGGGCCGCTTGCATCCCGAGACCCATGAAGAGAGATGTTAACATTGTAAATATATATGCCTGTAAAAAAGCAACAAACAATTCCAGAAGATTGATTCCCAGAACAAATAAAATTGGGATCGGCGCAATGATCCAAGATTGAAAAACGAAAATCAGTCCGATTAATGAAATAATAACAATATGTCCACCAATCATGTTAGCGAATAAACGGATCATCAAAGCGAAAGGTTTTGTAAATAATCCTAAAACCTCGATCGGAATCATGATGGGCCAAAGTATCCAGTGGACACCACCGGTCAGATGTTTTAAATAATGACCTATCCCTTGCGCGCGGATTGCCGATAATTGGATCATGATGAATGCGATAAATGCCAAAGCCGCCGTAACACTAACGTTGCTCGTAGAAGTTGAGCCATAGGGAACTAATCCCGCTAAATTCATAATGAGGATAAAGAAGAAAGTTGTAAGCAGGTATGGCAGATATTTGATGCCACCTTTGCCCATATTTGGCAGCACAACCTCATCGCGGATAAAGAGGATAAAAACTTCTATCAGATTGCCAAATCCATGAGGAACTTCGCGTTTAGAATTTTTTCGAGCGGCTGTAACTGCAAGGATAATTAGAAGGATTGCCGCTGCCCAAAGGAAAACGACATGCTTGGTTATAGACACATCAATAGTTAAATCTCCGATTTGTATTGGAGCGAAATGCGGAAGATGAACTTGACCAATAAATGGTAAATCCAATTCATTGGAATCGTAGACATGGTGCAGTAATTGAGTGAAAAGATTCCCACTCTCTGTACCGTGCTCACCGCTTTGGGCGGCTGCATGAAGTGAATCGGTTACCGTTTGTTGTATAGATGTATCTGAATTTGTTGAGAACACTTAAATTAATTTTGATTTTTAATATTTACTTTTTTCTGGATATATAAAACTTCTAATGTTAGAAATACAACATAAAAAATTCCCATCGCACCAATGAGCGCAGCAACATGTAAGTTGAAAATTTTAATGAGGACAACAAGAGCAATCGCCATTAGCAATAATCGAATTCCCATCCCGCCTACAACAACTTTGAAAAATGTGGAGACTGATTTACCAAAAGAGTATTCAATAGCTGCGTATCCAAGCAGGACATTGACTGTTGTAAGAACTGCTCCTACAATAACACTGTCAATAATCTCAGATGTTCCTGACTTCCACAGCGGATACACGCCCACGCATCCGATAGCTGCAAGAGCGAAAAATATTTGTCTTGGGAACGACCAATCAATCTTCATTGCTAATTATCTATCTTTCGTTCTGTTCTTCTCAACTTTATTTACAATTTTTACAAAATTATAGAGGCCCGCTCCAAGTCCAAAGAAGATAGCGAGGAGCATGAGCCATGGATACGTATTAAATTCACTATCAAGCCAACGACCGGCGAAAAACATTAAAACAACGGATGCGGCAAGCTGAATACCAGAACCGAATAAAGGTCCAGCAGATCGTAGTGCTTTTCCGTATTGTGAAAAACCCGAATCTTTTAATTCTTTTTCCGGTTTCTCCATAAATTTCTTATCGCTCTTGTCCTGCGCGGGCTTCGGTTTTCAGCTCAACGAGGGTTGGCATCGGTTTGGTCTCTGCCATAGCACACTTACCATCGAAAAGGGCACCTTCGTCTATTACTAACTTCGCAGCGCGGATATCTCCGCGAACACTCGCCTTCGATTCGAACACAAGCTTTTCTTGGGCAATGATTGTTCCCTTAATCTTGCCACCGATGTTAACATTTTTTGCTGAAATATTCCCATCCACATCACCGGAATTTCCAATCGAGATGTTTTGGGTGGCTGTTACTTCACCTATTACTCGTCCATCAATCCGTATGCTGCCCGGTGTCCTTAGTTTACCTTCGAAAATGGTACCAGCAGCGATTAGATTTAATTCAGTCCCCATTTCTGTTTTTATTGCCATAAATTATCCTCTAATTGATGTTTAGTAAATATTTATTAGGATTTTGAACAACACCGTTTTTCCATATCTCAAAGTGGAGGTGCGAGCCGGTACTTCTTTCTCCGGTATTACCCAGTAAGGCAATAATCTCGCCCCGTCTCACAACGTCTCCTACGTTTTTTAAAATTGATTGATTGTGTTTATAAACAGTTAAATATCCTTGCTCATGAGTAATGATTACCATAAATCCATCTTCGTATGTCCAATTTGCGAAAATAATTATACCATCAGTTGATGCGAAAACTGGACTTCCTTTTTTACCGGCGAAATCAACGCCGTAATGAAGCTGCTCAGAATCAAATTCTCTTGTTATATATCCGCTAACCGGCATCACCAATGGAAGTGTGCTGATATAATCACGAATATCCTTATGTTTCTTTCCGAAAGGGAGCGTAATAAGTGATGTCGGCATTTGTAATGTTGAACCATCTTCTTCTTTTGATGATAAGTAGGTCGTATCCATCTTATCAATATCGAAGATCGTATCAAATGGCGTTGTCTCGATTCCACTTCTTGTCATCATTGCACTATCTTGTGATGAGATATGTTCGCCCATCACTTTTCTCAGTTGGATATTATAACTACGTAATAAAGTGAGTTCTTGGACCAGTGTTTGTACTTGTTTCTGGATATCGAAAATCTGTTTATTATATTGCTGTTCCAATTCTGGATTTGAGATCGGTAAATTTGCACCGAATGGTGTATAAATAATCAGTCCAAGAATCAGTGTTGTAAAAACAATGATTGTTGAAACTCCTAAAATCACAAATCCCCACCGTGTTATCGAAAATGTCCTAGTTTTTTCAGATTTTACATCCGGGACAATAACAAATGTGTACCGACGTTTTTCTTTTCTCTCACGAACATTACCAGAAGTCATCAACTATCTTCACTTTTATTCAATTAAAACGGTAAAAAATATAATGAAAATTTGAAAGAATATCAAATATTGAAAGTATTGGGTTAATAGAGAAGATATTTAGACCTGTTTTTCTCGAATTGACTTATTTGGTTTGAAAAAATATCGAGGATGTTTTTGCTGACTTTTCTTTTGAATATTTTTTCTGATATGATTTCATCACCTATTAAACGATCAAGTAATCCTTTTTTAATTTGGATTTTTTTTGGATATAGCTCTTGTATTGCTGCGATCATCATTATGCCTGTCAGAACCGGTTTGAAATTAGTACGATCTGTTACTTGCACAAAAACACCCTTACACTGTTTATTCTCATACTTTGGATTTGTCGCTCTGGCAGAATCGGTGGTTGGTGTAAATTCGATTGGTGAAAAAATAACACCGGGAAGATTTAACTCATTAAGTTTATTTGCCAATCGTGTTTTGTTGAGACGGGGTGCTCCGACGTATTCAAATGGATTCACTGTGCCTCGCCCTTCAGAAATGTTCGTGGCTTCGAAAAGGCATGTGCCGGGATAAACCGTTGCTGTTGATAGCGTTTTCATATTTGGTGATGGTGCTATCCATGGCAAGCCCGTTTCATCATACCACATCGTTCGTTGCCAATTCTCCATAGGAATTACTGTAAGATCAACATTCGATGGATTAATGTACCCCTCACCTGCAATCATCTTAGCTAATTCACCAATCGTTAAACCATGTCGCACAGGTATAGGAAATAAACCCACAAAAGATATTAGTGTAAGATCCATCATTGGACCTTCTATGTCAACCCCGTTTATTGGATTTGGTCGATCTAATACAATAAATTTTTTTCCATACTCTGCCGCTGCCATCATTGAATATGCCATAGTACTTGCGTAAGTATAAAATCGAGCGCCAACGTCTTGCATATCAAAAATTAGAACATCGACATCATGTAGCATCCAAATAGAAGGTTTCCGAGTACCACCATATAGTGAATAAATTGGTAAACCGGTTGTTGAATCTTTTTGATTCTCTATCTTCTCTCCCGCCGGAATATTTCCCCGGATACCGTGTTCAGGAGCAAACAATGATGTAATGTTAACCCGCAACCGTTGAAGTGTATCTACAAGATGAATTCCGTTCGGAAGCACACTTGTGTGATTACAAATAATCCCGACACGTTTATTGGTTAATAAATCAAGATGTTTATCAATTAGTACTTCAGCCCCGATGCGGACTCCTTGGCCATAAAGGGATGAAGCGGCAGTAGAAAATAATAATAAGAAAAAAAGAAATAGAAAATGTGAATCTGTTTTATTAATCATCTTAGAAGTGCTGTTGGTTCTCGTTTGATATTATCGCATCAGTAACATCTTTCGTGTCTCTGTGTAGTTATCCATGTTTAATCTGTAGAAATAAACACCGCTTGAAAAATTACAACTATTCCATCTTTCTGAATATTCTCTCGCATATCGGTATTCATCAACAATCGTTGTAATTTCTTGTCCGAGCACATCATAGATTTTTAATGTCACCCACCCAGATTTTGGGAGATTAAACCTGATAGTTGTCGAGGGATTGAATGGGTTTGGATAATTCTGAAAGAGTGAAAATTGAGTAGGAATATTTTTTATCTCATTCCGAACATCAAGTACTGCGCCACCTTCTCGAAAAATGGACAAACCACCCCCATTGGTTCCAATCCATTTATTTTCATTTTGTTCAATAACGATTGAATGGATATCGTTATGAGATATTCCACTATTGGACGAATTATAGATGGTCCAATTTTTCCCATCAAACTTCACAAGACCTACCGCCGTTCCAATCCATTTATTCCCAGCATTATCGATAGCAATTGACCGAATCTGATTGGAAGGCAATCCAGAATTAATTGTAGTATAAATGGTCCACTTCGTGCCATTATATCTCGTTAGTCCTCCCCATGTTCCAATCCAAATATTCGTATCACTATTAATGGTAATTGCTTTAATATTATTAGAAGGCAAATTTGAAGTTGATGTATTATAAACGATCCAACTGTTTCCATCAAATTTTACTACCCCCCCATTTTTAGTCCCTATCCATTTTTTTGAATTTCCATCTATAGCGATTGATTGTACGTAATTATCAGGTAAACCTGAATTCGATGTATCAAAGACAGCCCAGCTCGTTCCATTAAACTTCACCAAACCTTTTATCGTCCCAATCCATTTATTTCCGCTATCATCAATAGCCAGTGATAATACATTATTATCAACTAAGCCTGAATTTGATGTCGTATATATTGTCCAGTTTGTTCCATTGAACTTGGATAAACCACGGTACTGTGTTCCGATCCATTTATTTGTATTCTTGTCACTAACAATTGCTTGGATATCATTATTCGAAAGACCCGAGTTTATTGTATTAAAGACAGTCCAGCTCGTTCCGTCAAATTTTGCTAAACCAGCTTCCGTCCCAATCCATTTAAAACGGCTTTCATCGATTACAAGTGATTGGATACTATTAGACGGTAAGTCTGAATTTGATGTATTATATGTCGACCAATTAGTTCCGTCATAAGCAACTAAACCAATACTTGTCCCAATCCATCTTGTTTGGTCGCCATCTATGACAACCGATCGAACATAGTTAGAAGATATTCCTGAGTTTGATGCATTGTAAACTGTCCAGTTTGTGCCGTCGAACTTTGCCAACCCTCCTCCGGAAATCCCAATCCACGTCTCCTCATTTTCAGCAATTGCAAGAGAAGTAACTAAATTATTAGGTAATCCAGAATTGGAAGCTTTATAAACTGTCCAATTCGATCCATCGAATTTTGATAATCCACCCCACCCAGTGCCAACCCAGATAATTCCGTTTTTCCCGATGGTAAGCGTATTGATCCAATTTAGAGCTATGCCTGAATTTGAGGTATCATAAACGGTCCAATTTGTTCCATTATATTTTATTAACCCGCTACCCCAAGTGCCGATCCAGATGTTTTCATTTCCTTCAAAGGTGAGTGCCCTTATTGAATTATTTGGCAGTCCAGAGTTTGATGTATTATAAAGAGTCCAGTTATTACCATTAATCTTGGTTAAACCTGCTGAAGTTCCAATCCATATTATCCCGCTATCGTTTATTGCAATTGAATTGACATAATTGTCAGGTAAAGCCGAGTTAGAAATATTGTAAACGGTCCAATTTGTTCCGTCAAATTTTGTTAAGCCTTTTGGTGTTCCGATCCATATATTTGCACTTCCATCGACAGCAAGTGATTGAATATAATTTGAAGGTAAACCGGAGTTTGCTTTATTATAAAATATTTTATCACCGGTTGCTTTCTCAAATTTCACCAATCCGCCGGTCGTACCTACCCAAAGGTAGTTACCGTGATCAGCAATTGCCAATACATGTTGACCATCGGTGAGATTTATCCATTCAGGATTTTGAGAAAAGACATGTTGGGTGGTGTATGAAATTAAAGAAAGAAGAATTGAGACGATACATAGACAAGATTTCATGGCTTCTCTCCATTTTTCCTCTTATTTAAATTTGTTGATTTCAAACTCGTAACCTAAATTTGATTAAGATTAAGCGTTAGGTTGACTCTATTTATATATTCCGAAAATAAAGAATAATCGAACAAAAATCAACATTAGCTGGTAAATTTTTATATGTAAAGAATGGCTATCGTAAGATGATTGGAGGGTAATAAAGGTAGAAATTGCAATAAATGCGTCATATTTCAAGAGATTATCATATCCCTGAAAAGAACGATAAAAAATCCTGATCGCCTTCCCCCAAGTTATTTTTATCGAATACTAATCGAGGAATTCTTCTAATTCTACGCGTAGTCTCAATGCCCACCATGGTAAATTTTTTAAACGTTTTAATAAAAGTAAAAGTCCGATACCGAATAAGGTCATTAAACCAAACAACAAACTTAGAGTCATCATTATATCGGATATTTCTTTAATCATATCAATTCCAAAAATTAAGTTAGAAAAATAATTTTATGAAAAATAAGAAAATCGAGTACAGAACGAATTGATTACTATCACCGGGTGTGATGTCGGCAACATAGTTAAGTGGGTGAATACAATGTATGTAAATATCTACAGAAAGGGGTAAATAAAAATCCCCGCTTTAGTAGATGTGCAAGGATTCAAAACCGGTAACTAAAGCGGGAGGGGGCACTAATCCACCATCGAATCCACATGAAAATATAAGAAAAGAATTGAGAATAATAAGTGATTACTATCAAGAGTATTATCTCAAATATTTTCGGTTCCTTTTTGTATATTACTTTATGCAAAAAGGTGATGAATTAGTCTTGAAACCAGAGAGTCTCTCAGGGAATGGGAAAACTGTTGCTCATTATGAGGGTTTTGTGATTTTTATTGAAAATGCAATACCCGGTGATACTGTCCGGGCGAAGATCTGGAAGATTACAAAAAGATACGCAGAAGCACGAGCAGTTGAAATTCTTTCTCCTTCACCCTATCGTGTAATCTCAAAATGTAAACACTTCGGAACGTGTGGTGGTTGTAGCTGGCAAAATCTGTCATATGAGGCACAATTGAATTTCAAACAGTGCCTTGTAAGAGATGCTTTCACACATATCGGTGGATTCCCTAATCCCCATGTTCAACCTGTTATCGGATGTGATTATCCATATTTTTATAGGAATAAGATGGAATTCACATTCTCGAATTACCGTTGGCTCACTTCAGAAGAGATGAAGAATGACCTCGAACAAGAACCAGAAGTAGCTCTTGGATTGCACGTTCCACAACGTTTTGATAAAGTATTAAATATCGATGAGTGTTATCTCCAGTCAGAGATAAGTACGGCAATCTTAAATTCAGTCAGGGAGATTGCTAAAGGATGGGATCTCTCCGTATATTCAACTAAAAAACACGAGGGTTATCTTAGACATCTTATTATTCGGGATGGGAAAAAAACTGGCGAGCTGATGGTGAATGTTGTTACAACATATGAGTGGCAAGAAGTGATGCAGAATCTAACGAAGTTGTTGTTAAAACATTTTCAAGAAATCACGACTATTGTAAACAATATTACCACACGTAAATCGTTGGTAGCATTCGGTGATAGTGAGAAAGTGTACCATGGGACTGGTTTAATCACCGAAAAGCTCGGAAATTTTACGTTTCATATATCGGCGAATTCGTTTTTTCAGACGAATACTTATCAAGCGGAAAAATTATATAATGTTGCCAAGCAGTTTGCATCTCTGAAACCAAGCGATGTAGTTTATGATTTGTATAGTGGAACTGGCACCATCGCGATTTTTCTCTCGGATGCAGCCGAGCGGGTATTGGGGATTGAAGTAGTCGAAAGTGCTATCCGCGATGCTGAACGAAATGCCGAGGTGAACAATGTTTCGAATTGTTTCTTTTTGCAAGGGGATTTAAAAGATCGTTTAACAAAAGATAATTCCTGGCTTCAAGAACATCCGAAGCCAAATGTTGTTGTTGCTGATCCGCCGCGCAGTGGAATGCATCCTAAAGTTATTGAAAAAATTATTAAACTGGCACCTGATAGAATTGTTTACGTAAGCTGTAATCCTGCTACACAAGCAAGAGATGCAAAATTGTTAGCCGATGGTGGATACTTATTGAAGACAATCCAACCCGTAGATATGTTCCCCCATACCGATCACATAGAATCAGTAGGGTTATTCACTCGCTAATTGTTTCCTGCCTACAAAAATAGTTGCCGTGCCAAATGCTAAATCCACTGTACTTGTTTGGATGAATCCTGCTTGATTCATCATTGTTCGGAAATCATTTTTGTTTGGAAAATTTTTAATAGAATCCGGGAGATAACGATACGCCGACTTATGTTTTGAAATCAACTTTCCCAGTAGTGGAAGTAACAAACGTGCATGAAATTTATAGAGCTGCCGTATTGCAGGATTTGTTGGCTCTGTAAGTTCTAAAATAACAGATATTCCCCCCGACTTTAAAACGCGGTGCATCTCTTGTAAAGCAAGAAATCTATCGGCAAAATTCCGAATGCCAAAAGCAACTATCGTTCCATCGAAGGATTGATCACGAAAAGGTAAATCAAGGGCATTACAAGCCGTAAAAGTAATGAGTTGAGAGAACTCTCCCGTGTCGAGTTTTTGTCGAAAGACATTAAACATCCTTAGTGCAAAATCTGTAGCAACAATTAATTTGGGTCCATGTTTAGCGAGTGCGAGCGTGATATCTCCACTGCCCGCAGCAATATCCAAAATTTTACTTTCATTATTCACGGCTAACAATGCGATGGCTTTTTTTCTCCATGCTTGATCCAGACCAAAACTAATAAGACGGTTCAATAGATCATATGTAGGTGCAATCTTATTGAACATCACTTGAATGTTTTTTTCTTCTCTCTGAGTTGGAATACTGGTTTTCATGTAAAATAAATTTTGCTAAAATTAAATAAAAAAGCAAATTAATAAGAAAACTTTGCGAGTCTGCAAAATTTTTCTTGCTTTTTATTTTCTTTATGTTATATTCAGAATAATTATCAAAGGCATGAAATCGGAGTGAAATACATAAAGATAGTTGGCTGTGCTTATCTAATTTCAGCGGGTGTGCTTCTTGGAGGAACATCAACAAAAAATATAGTCGCATCGCGATGCAACGAAAAACCAAAAATAGATGGTTTATTAAGCGAGCAAGATTGGAAATCAGCAGTCCCTGTTGCTGGTTTTAAACAATTTGATCCGGAGGAAGGCGTGCCTGCCACCGAAGAAACTTCCGTTCGTATTCTTTACGATGATGATGCACTTTATATCGGTGTCTTTTGTTTTGATTCAGAACCAACGGAGATTGTAAAACAACTCACACGGCGTGATCGAAGCGTTCAGGCAGATCGTTTTTCAATTATGATCGATTCGTATCACGACCATAGTACTGCATTCCTATTTGGTGGTTCAGTTTCAGGCGTACAATCGGATGGCATCTTATCACAAGATGGATTAATATATGATGTTCAATGGGATGCGGTGTGGGACTTTGATGCTAAAATTTTATCGGATGGATGGTCGGCTGAATTCAAAATTCCATTCAGTGTTTTACGATTTTCTGAACAGAAAGATGAATATGTTTGGGGTATAAATTTTCGTCGTTACATCGCACGAAAAAAAGAAACAGTTGAATGGGTTATGGTGCCTCGACAAGAAACATCTCCCGGAACTATTTCCTCCGTCTCAAAGATGGGAAATCTCTCTGGTATCGTTAACATTCAACTACCTACACACATCGAGATACTGCCCTATCATGTTTCAAAATTAAATTATTTATCACAACCAAAACCATTTCGAACAGAAGGAGAATATGACCCGAAAAATTTTGGACTTGATTTAAAGTATGGAATAACACCGGACTTAACCATGGATATTGCAGTTAATCCAGACTTCGGACAGGTCGAAGTTGATCAAGCTGAATTAAACCTGACTGTTTTTGAAACGCTGTATCCTGAAAAGAGGCACTTTTTCCTCGAGGGCTCACAAATATTTTCTTTTGGAAATTCTTTCGACAGAGAGCAAATGCGGCTGCTATATTCGAGAAGGATCGGGAGACAACCGACAGGTTATGAAAATATTAATAGTTACATTTTTGCGAATGGTGATACATTGACGTTGGGAGAGAATGCAAAATTTGGTATGAAACCAGAAATCACGACTATCTTAGGAGCTGGAAAAATTTCGGGTAGAATCAACCAGAACCTTGAGTTTGGCATTTTATCAGCAGTTACAGACCGTGAGGAAGCTACAATAAAAGGAATTAAAAACGAATCCCCGCCAATTATGATTGAACCTCGTGCTAATTATAATGTTGTCCGATTACGGCAGAATATCTTTGGAAGTTCTTCGTACAGTTCAATTGGCTTCATGGCAACCAGTACATTTAAGCAAGGACTAACACCTGCCCTCAGTGGCGGTGTGGATTGGAGTTCGAGGTTGATGGGGGGAAAGTATGGAATAGATGGTTATATCGCTGGATCAGACATAAAGCGGAATTCAGGCAAAGAGCGTGGCAATGCAGGTCGTTTGACCATTGGTAAGTTAGAAGGCGAACATTGGTTGGCTTTTTCGGGATACGATTTTTCTTCCGAGAAATTTTCCATAGATGATTTAGGTTACTTTAGCCAGTCACGTGAACACGGCGGTTATCTTCAGATTTCATACAAAGATGATCATGCTGCTGCACCTTTTTATAGATATGGATTGACTGGGCAAACTAATTATCGTTGGAATTGGAATGGCAACAGGACGCTCAATCGCATCGAGTTCGAACCGGCTTTTGAGTTCCGAAATTTCTGGCTATTGACTTTAAATATTTTTCATGAATTTCCGGCATATGATGATAAGAATAAACTGAGTTATGGAGAGTATACACCTCCAATTGATTTATATAAGCGGCCTCGTGGTGAGCGTTTCTTAGCTACGCTGCACACCGACAGCCGAGAACCTATCATGCTTACACTACAATCTGGTTATTATTATTACACGAACAGTGCAAGAACCTATTTAGGTGTATTACAAACAACGATTAAACCTTTAAGTTGGATGGATTTTGTTCCCGGTTTTTCATTTATGAAAACTAATAATGAAGAAGCTTGGCTTGTTCGTGAATATACCTATGACGGCTTTTGTTTGTTCGGGGATAGGGAAGTCGATTATTATAATTTTTCACTCAGGGGTACAATCACTTTTACACCTAAGATTGGTGTACAATTTTTTAGTCAAGTATTTCTTTTACAATTGCGGTATACTAATTTTAAGAAACTCCTCGGACCAGAAGACTTGGTTCCGCTTTCCGATTATCCCAATCCTAACATTGATAATTTTATGAAAGTGTTCAATGCGAACATTGTTTTCAGATGGGAGTATCTCCCCGGCAGTACATTCTTTCTGGTCTGGACGCAAGCCCGGACTGGTATGGATGGAATTTATTCCCAAAGTTTGGGGCGCGATTTTTGGGATACTTTCCGAATCCCTATGGATAACGTGATCCTTGCTAAGATTTCGTATTGGTGGAGTCTATAGGTAGATTTTGGATTTCGGATTTTAGATTTCGGATTTTGAATCGGGAGCACTTTAGAAAATAATATCAAAAATGTGAATCACATTTAAATTAACCATTTACCTGCCAAAGGATTCTTCTCAACAAACCTGCAATATTTTCGTAAGAACTATCAGCATTGTGTCAACCGATTAGTCGGTATAATTGTCTAATTCTCAGAAACAATAAATAAAGGGACCCCTTGAATGACGGCTGCTGATGAGCAGCAATTAATCCTTCAGATTAAAGAAGGAAGCCATGAAGCATTTCGTGTTGTTGTTGAACGATATATGAAATTTGCATATAACATCGCTTATGGATTTGTTCGCAATCATTATGATGCTGAGGATGTAGCACAGGAATCGTTTGTTCGCGTGTATGAATCAATCAATACGTTCCGTGGAGACGCTGCATTTAATACATGGTTGTACAGAATTGTTGCAAATCTTTCTTTGAACAGATTGCGGCAAAAGAAAAAGGTAAATTATCAGACTATGGAATTAATAGAAAACCAAATAATTTATTCAGCAGATAATCCTTCTGATAAATATCGACACGATGTTCAGTCCATACTCGAGCGAGCGCTGCACGAGCTTCCTACGCTCCAGCGTGCGGTTGTAATCTTGCGTCATTTGAACGGTTTATCAACCAAACAGGTAAGCTCAATCCTTCATTGTTCCGAAGGTACGGTAAAGACACATCTGTTTCGTGGTCTTAAAAAGATGCAGTCGAAAGTTAGTTTCTTAAAAGATGAAATACTATGAGTAAGCACTCTGACATATTGAACCAATTATACGATTATTTGAGTAATGAAATCCCGGTAGAAGATCGAAGTAAACTTGAAAAACACCTTGCCTTCTGTCAATCGTGTGCTAAAGAATTGGAAGTGTTGAAATCGTTCATGGAGATGAGATCGTTATATATCTCCGAACCATGTAATGCACGTACACAAAAATACTGGAATAATTTTGCATTCGATATCGAAAGAAGAATTCAATCATCTGAAATCAAAAAACAAAAATCTCTGTTTTCAGTATGGGTTAAGCTAAATTCATTCTTCATCTTTCACAAACGCCCAATAATTGCTTATAGCAGCACGCTTGTGGTTTTGTTATTGGCGATATTTGTTTGGCGATTGAATATTCCACCAACCGTTGAACAAGTCATCGAACAGCAGCCAGCCGAATTAACCGAAGTTAAAAGGGGAGATGACAGAGTTGAGGAATATTTCCGTAAGTCGAAAGTCTTATTAGTCGGTATAGCTAATATGGACATCCAACAGGATAAACCGATAGATCTCGCTACAGAGCGGAAGGCATCGAGAGAATTAATTCATGAGGCGAGATATTTACAGCGGCAGCCGTTAGATTTTCGATCAGCACAATTGATAAATGACCTTGAAAAGATTCTTATCGAGCTGGCGAATATGGAAAAAGAAAATGATTTACCGAACATCGAGATGATTCAAGGCGGTATTCATAAAAAGAATTTATTATTCAAGATACGAATGGCAGAATCGATGTATGAGCAACCCCGATTCATGAATGCGAATCATATTACAGAAGGAGATCTGAAATGAAACCCTGGAATTTTATTTTCATCGCGATATTATTCTTTACCCAGGATTTATATACACAAGCATCGTATCAGGATGATCCAGCGTACAAAACATATAAGGAAGGTTACAATCTCATACTTGATGAAAGATGGGATGAAGCACGGAAGAAATTTGCTGAGATTATCTTCAAATATCCAAAAAGTTCATTTCTCGACGATGCACACTATTGGTCTGCTTATGGATTAAAATATACCAATCGAAAAAAAGCTATTGAAGCGTACAACAAATTTATTTCTAATTTTTCGAGCAGTAGTTATTATGACGATGCGGTGACGGATCTTGCCGAGTTGAAGAAAGAACGAGCAAAGGGAACAGAAAAATTAAAGGTGAAGGGTTCTGCTCAGGTTTATATTACAGACGATGGACTTATGATCCGTGAAGGAAAGCAAGCTATGCACATTGGTGAAGATGGCATCGTTATTGGCGAAGGACCTGACAGTGTGATAATAAGTAAAAATGCAATAAGCATCAGCAGTGATGGAAAAAGCTTTCGATTTGGATACGGCACCGCAACAAAAGCAAGGACATTAGAGCGTGCGCTGCGATTATATCAGCGTAAGCTCAGCCGCCCACGGTTACCACACATTGTTACAATCCCTTCACCTGTAATTGCTGGCGATGATGATCTTGATCCTCAAACAAAACTAAAGTTGGAGGCACTCTATGCACTCGGTGATGCAAAAGAAGATGAGCAGTCTTACAATACTTTAAAAGAAATAGCTCTCGATTTTAAACAACCACGACAATTGCGTGAAGCCGCCTTGTATGTCTTGGCAGATTATAAGAAATTTGATGTTTTGAATGTGTTCAGTGAGATTGTTAAGAATGATACGAGCGAGGAAATGCAATCTTATGCGATAGACTACATAAGCGAGCATGGGAAAGATAAGAAAAAAACAGTTGGGATACTTATCCAACTCTTCGACTCTATACCGAGCAAGCGTACTCAGCAACGTGAGATGATTTTTTACTCGATAGCCGATATTGGAAATGAGCAAGCAATTGATTTTTTTGGAAAGGTTGCACGCACAAGTAACGATTATGAGTTAAGACGCGAAGCCGTGTATTATCTTGGATCAATTGGAGGTGAAAAAGCGAGAAGGGTGTTGTATGAGATTTTAAAGGAGAAGTGAGATCTCCTCATATCACCTAATACACACCGAAGCTTATTAAAACTCATTTCCGGCGTGGACGCGGGCATTGAGCGACAACTATGATTCCTTATCAAATGATGGAGCGTCGTGGTGCGGCGTGTTATGTGAAGTTGTTTTGCTCACAACTCAAACGCCCGTTTGAATTTGATACCCGGACCCGACAGACTTTGAAATACGAATGTTGCCATCTGACCGAGTGGTTAAGACATATCGCGTTTCGGTGCCGTTATTGAATGGCAGTCCGGTGGCGTGGGTCGCGTACACATTGTCTTGGGTATCGTGCACGATCTCCTTGTCTGAAATTATGAAAATATCTGGAGAGCAATACTGGAAGACCTCCTCGCAATAGCCGTTCTCTCGACCGTGGTGTGAAGCGACAAACACGTTAACTTTAGCAAGGTTGTCGCGGAATCGTTGGCCTTGGAGAAGTGCAAGCCATCCTTCCCTTTCCAGATCGCCAGGGATGATGATTCTCATCCCGTCGTAGTGTATAAATGAGACAAGGCTAAGGTTGTTTGTGTCAGTGAACGCAGGATAATCGTTGCAGAAGGCGTTGTATTGAATGATGCCGAAGTCTGGTGGTGTGACCGGATGAATATAGTCCCGATGCATTGCAATGGCAACGTTCATTGCATTCGTGATCGGACCAGCCTCGAGCTTCATAGATATCAGTTGCTCTGGTGAGAATGATCGGTTCCGAACGAAGGTTGTGATTGGGAAAGATCGAAGCACATTTGGCAAATCACGCACGTGGTCTTGATCGAAGTTCGTGATGACGAGTTGCTCTATACCAGTGCATTGAGTTCGGCGGAGATAGGAAGATGGACTAAAGCCAGTCTGATCGTCGTCGCCGCAATCGAAGACCATGACATTGTTGGTATCAGCAATGAGATAGGCACAGAAGCCGTGGCGAACGTTGAAAATGGTTAGGATCATTTGTCCTCCTTTGATGAATCGCGTGCAGTCCGACTTTTCTCGATACCCCAAGTTGCCTGTGCAATGTCCTCAATCTTGGTAATGAACTTGTCAACATTCAAGCCGGCAACAAAGGCTAGAGCGTAGAAGCCGAGATCGGTGGAGTCAGCATTCTGGGCGGATTCGAGTAGCAATAGCCCAGCCTTGAGAAAAAGGAAGCTGATACCGCCGCACGCCAAGCTAACGAATGGTCGGATGTAGTACCACGGCACCCACACAGGATCCCACTGCTTGCGAACCGAAGCGTTTAAGTACACGCCCCGCAAACAGTAGACCACTCCACCAAGACCTCCAAGCAAGATACATCTGAAAGGTAAGCGAACTGAATCGAGCCAGGTCGGCAAGTCAGTCTGGAGAGAAATGACAAGCGACACGGTGACTGCCGCCGCAAAGGCGAACAAGAATGCGATAATGAGTTTCATCGATGGTTACCTTGTGAGTTTCAAATCTCGGTGCGCAAAACAATTTTCATATAACGGTATCGGTGTTTGTGAAGTTCGGCGAAGCCGAATTTTGGTGAGCGTAGCGAACCACAAACACCGTGTTAGATGAAGTTGCTGCCGATTTTCTCTTTCGATCTTATTTCTATAAATCACGCTAACTTCCTCCTAAAAATGATTTTCTGACTTCATCATTTTCAAGAAGGTTTTTCGCATTATCTTCAAAGGCAATTTTGCCTATTTCAAATACATAACCTCTATCTGCGTATTCTAAAGCCATTCTTGCATTTTGTTCTACAAGCAGAATAGTTGTCCCATCTTTATTAATCTCCTTTATCTTTTCAAATACAGTATCCACATAGTTTGGAGAAAGCCCCAGTGAGGGTTCATCCAATAATAGCAATTTGGGGTTTAACATCAGTGCTCTACCAATAGCAAGCATCTGTTGTTCCCCACTGCTTAATGTCCCTGCTTTTTGTTTCTGTCTTTCTTTGAGAACACGAAATAGGCTGAACACTCTATCAATATCTTCTTGGATAGCCTTTTTATCATTTCTGGTATAAGCGCCCATCTCCAGATTCTCTAAAATAGTCATTGAGTTAAAAACTCGTCTTCCTTCTGGCACCAGAGATAATCCTTTTTCCTGACTTCGACACAGGGACACCCTAAGGTACATTGAATAATTTTAGCAGATCTATTTGCTCTCGATTCTTTAAGAGTAATCTTGTATGTTTTGTATGAGAATAGGGAGTTGTAATAGTTATTGAAAAAATTGTTTTTAAAATGTTGATAGCTTCTTCGGGGCTGATTTTTGCCTCCATCTTGTAGAGTTGTCGTTCCAATTCCTTGTACAATTTACATGCAGCAAAGGCAATGCAGACGTGTGCTTCTATTCTTTTTCGTCTGTAATGATAAATCGGGCGTATGCGTAAATCCGATTTGGAGATGCGGAATGTTTTTTCAATAAACCATAGTTGTTTGTAGTTTTCTATGACTTCTTTACTGGTAAGCCCAGTATTGGTAAGATATCCCTTTAAACCATCCCACTTTCCATCTTCTTGAAATTTATCATAGTCAATACTTATTCTTATCTCTCCGTCTAACTTCAGGTATTTGTTATAGCCTTTATTATTGATGTGCTTTTTTGTGAGCTTTCTGCTGGCTAATGCTTTTTCTAATTTTTGTAATCCTCGTTTGCGGTTATACGCATCGTTTTTGGCTCGCTGTGTAGAATAACTTACAATCAACCTTTGTCCATCGTTTTTGTCTATGCTATTGCTTTCCTCATCGTTAAGTTTTAAAGACAAAATAGTTTGTTTTATTTGTTCTGTTTCGTTTTTGATTCTCGCTCCCAAAATAAATTCATAGTTTTTTTCACAAAGCGATTTTATGTTTTTGGCAGACATCAAACCAGCATCCGCTACTACTATTAATTTTTCCAACTGATATTTTTCTTTGAACGCTTCTATAACCGGTATCATCGTATGTCCTTCAAACTTGCTGCCTTCAAATAATTCATAAGCCAACGGATAACCTGCGGTGCTTACCAAAAGTCCTCCCGACTTGAGCAACTTAAAAATCAGTAGAGAAAAACGTGCGAAAATGATTTAAAATCATTAAATTGAAAGCAACGTGTCGTACTAAGGTGCTTTCAAATTCATGTTTTATATAAGAACAACTAAAACAACTTCTGGCGCTAGAGCCGTACAAATCGTACAGTATCAAAATCGAAAAACAATTATCGTTCAGCATATAGGCAGCTCCCACGATGAACAGGAACTCACGATTTTAAAACAAACCGCTCGGGATTGGATCGAAACGAATGCACACCAAACATCGTTATTTCCTTCTTCGAGATCGACTATTATTCCACTCCAACAGTGCCAATATCTTGGGTTTCGTTATGGTTTGTTGTATGAAACGCTCAATAGACTTTTAACGATGTTCAAATTTCATCTGCTCCATAACAAGCTTCTGACCGATTTAGTTATCGCTCGTATTGCTGAACCCGGATCGAAGCTGCAATCGTTAGCCTTTCTCAAACAATATTTTGGTATAGAGCACCAGCGTCGATTACCACAGCTGAGCAACATGCAACCAAACGTTGAAACCAAAGTATTAGCAGTTGCCAAAAAAGAATTTCAATTTAACTTTTCGATGGTCTTCTATGATGTGACCACTTTGTACTTTGAAAGCTTTGACGAGGATAACTTGCGCAAGCCCGGATTTTCTAAAGACAACAAAATCCAACAACCTCAAATCCTCATTGGGCTGTTAGTAACCACGGAGGGATTTCCGGTTGCATACCAAATCTTTGAAGGCAATACCTTTGAAGGACACACCCTAATTCCAATCATTAAGGCATTTAAACGCAAACATAAAATTGGTAGTTTAACAGTTGTAGCCGATGCAGCCATGATCAGTCTGAAGAATATTATCGCCCTGACAAAAAGCAATCTTCATTACGTTGTCGCTGCCCGCACTGCCAATCTTTCAACAGTCTTGATTGCTAAAGTAAGTACACAATTGGATCAACGTGATGGAGCGACCGTGCGAATTCCGACCGAGGGATACGTCAATCTGATTTGTGAATTTTCTACCAAACGCTTCGCCAAAGATTATCGAGAGATGCAGAAACAGATCAAGAAAGCTGAGGAACTCTTACAGTATCCGTCGTTAATCAAGCGAACGAAATTTATTAAATCGATTGGTCAAAATAAGTACACGTTCAACATCGAATTGGCAGAAAAAAACAAGCTGCTTTTGGGGATGAAGGGCTATTACACGAATTTGGGAAAGGATGTGAGGGACCGTCTAATAATTGAGCATTATCATAATCTGTGGCGTGTAGAGCAGGTGTTCCGTATTGCTAAAAGTGATTTACAGATGCGTCCGATGTATCATTTTAAAGAGCACACAATTAAGGCGCATGTACTCATTTGTTTTATGGCTTTAGCCATTTGTAAATATATGGAATTGAAAAGTGGGAAATCTACTAAAAATATTGTGAAAACTTTGAAGGGGGTTACTGACGCCAGAATTTTGAACCAATTAACGATGATACCAAGAATCTGCTATCTCATCTGACGGCTGAGGGTGCACCATCCATAATTTAGCATGACTATTTACCGCAAATGCAACAGATTGACGGCTCTTATCCTGTGTCGTACTAATTTGCTCAAGTCGGGAAATATAAAACCTGACGTAAT
>JASEHD010000002.1 GCA_030019075.1 Bacteroidota bacterium | reverse complement strand
GAACAACATCGCTTTTTGCGGCATTAAACATGCTTGATGGGAAAGTGATTGGAGAATGTTACAAAAAACATACGCACAAAGAATTTATCGACTTTCTACAATTGATAGATAGAAAAACACCTAAGGGATTAGACTTGCATTTGATAATGGATAATTATAGCACACATAAAACTGAGAATGTAAAAAAATGGTTAAAGAAACATCCACGGTTTAAGTTTCATTTCACTCCCACGTCATCATCGTGGCTAAATATGGTAGAAAGATTTTTTAGTACGATAACAAATAAGATGATTAGAAGAGGTTCATTTAGTTCGGTAAGGGTACTTGAGGCAGCTATCAAGCTATTTCTGACAAAGCATAATGAAAATCCTAAATTATTTAAATGGACAAAGGATGCTGATACTATAATTGCGAAAGTTAATATATGTCGAGAAGCGTTTGGGACAGTACACTAGGGGAGTGTACAAACTAGTGAAGTATATATTGTGATTGTTATCGGTTGATATACCTACAATTAGTCCAACCCAGTTGAAATTTTTTCTCCATAATTCACTCCTTGTCGTTCCATTATACTTCACGATCGTTCCATCTTTACCGAGCCCACCCGCTACAAGTACTCCGTTACTAGAACGATCAATCGTTGTGGAATAAGCACGGTCGTCCCGCCCTACATCTTCCCTCTTCATCCACAATGTGTCACCACTTGAGCTGTATTTTATTGTGCACCAGTCCCAATTATAAGATTGGCTCGAATCAGTGGAATACCCCGTTACAATAATGTTATCAGAATCGTCTACAGTCACACACTGTGCGATATCCTCATAGGCATAATTATATACACGCATCCAGAGTAGAGTACCTGCTGTGTCATATTTTACTGTAACATAGTCGGGTGATACTGTCACCGCAGGAGGAAATGTACTGGTGCCGGTCACAATAATATTACCTTTAGAATCGACCGCAACGCTGTGTGCTTCCCCCATTCCAAGACTATCGGTGCTTAATGTCCGCAACCATATAACATCTCCCTGAGGAGAATATTTAACTATACAGTAATCGCATCCTGTCGAATCAGTGTGGGTTTCTCCAGCAACAATAATATTTCCCCATCGGTCTGTAGCAATACCATACGCAATATCATACGAACTATTATCAAAACGTCTTGTCCATACTGTATCTCCATTCTTATTATATTTTATGGTAAGCCAATCATGATAATTATTTACACCGCCATATGTTGTTCCTGTAACAATCACATTGCCGAAACTATCACTGCAAACATCCGAAGCGAAATCGTCCCAACCAGTATCAAAAGTTTTTTTCCAGAGGATTTCTTGGGCATCGGCCTTTTGGATACAAGCTGAGATGCACATCAGCACGAATACAACGCACCCAAGCACTGAGTAAGTATGTTCAAAGTTTCTAAGTATCATATTCTTTCCTTTCATCATCTCAAGTTTTTAAAAACGCAAAAACCCACCACACTCCGTTCTTTCCGCTTCTGGCGGATTGCCCGGAATGCAAGTGGGTTGTTAACAATTGCTCGTCTAGTGACGAAGTCATTGATTTTTTCATTACACTTGACTCTGCCATGTGATGAATCCTATTCTGTGTTAAAAAATATTTTTTACTTTTTTATTTTTGCTATCCTTGGTAAGAAAAATATTTATCCATAATCTATGGATTTCCATTGTGGTTTAATATAACTTTATTACTCACGAATGTCAATATTAACTTTGTGCCTGCCCGCCGAATCCATCTCTGGCGGAGCAGACGGGTGCATTTGAGAGTAACTTTTGAGATAGCCCCGAAATATCTCAAAAATGAATGAAAACCATACATCAAGATTCTTCTCCCGCACTTCATATGGAATACTAATGACAAATATCAAGAATCGTCATTTTCAATTGAGAAATGGGCAACGTTCATTTTGGTTGCCTCAGAATGGGAGTTTTGTGAAACATCAGTTATTCAAAAAAAAAGCGAATAAATATTTCAATAATTTCTATCATCTCAAGATGAAGATTTTATCTAAAGAAATACCTTGCGCCAAATCCTGCATTCATAGTTAATTCGGTCTTAGGTACTAAATCGAGGATGGGAGCCACTTCTAAAAATAAATCAAAT
This sequence comes from Bacteroidota bacterium, assembly GCA_030019075.1. Lineage (GTDB taxonomy): Bacteria > Bacteroidota > Ignavibacteria > UBA10030 > SZUA-254 > JASEHD01. The sequence continues at coordinate 59,667 of JASEHD010000002.1, read as the reverse complement.
GGTGCCTCTCTGAAAATGTAATTGATACCCCCAACCATCCGAAATCCTAAGCGAGATTTATCATGGTCACCTATTTTAATTCTACCACCAATGCCATAATACAGTGAGATATTCTCTTTCGTTTCAAAAACATCAAAAGAATGAATCAAGTAATCACTGTGGATGTGGAAAGATGTTTCTTTGACAAACGACCATGCCAGCCCAACATCAATTGCCGTTTTTTTAGTGAGCCATCCTTTAAGATTAATACCTGTTGGTTCGCCGATCATAATACCCGCACCAAAGCGATGATCTTGACTCAAGGAATTCGTTGAAGAGAAGATTGTTAAAATAAAAGTGAGGATTAGAATTCGATAGAGTTTCATATTATTTCTCCTATTATAAATAAAATATTTATGCTGATCTAAGAGCATTAACAATATTCAAGCGAGCTGCACGAACTGCAGGTAAAAATCCACCTATAAATCCCATTATAAATGAGAAAATAAGCGAACTGATAATTATAGATGGTGATAATGAGAAACTGAAAGCGAGTTCAGCAAATGAACCAAAGTTGGTCATCGATATTTGAAAGAATTGCAAAATGGATGCAAGTAACAATCCAATTAATCCGCCAATCAAAGCGAGTGCAAACGACTCGATTAGAAATGCACTAAGAATGTTACGCCGACGGAATCCAAGCGCGCGTAATGTTCCAATCTCAACCGTCCGGTTAGATACAGCGGCGTACATAGTAATCATCGCTCCGATCATTGCTCCGAGACTGAAAATAATAGTTACAACGATGCCTAAGATTCTGATGAACATTGCCATAACCTCAGACTGTTCTTCATAAAATTTTATTTCACTTTTCACTTCCAAAGTTTGTAGACGCAAATCTTTGTTAAAAGTTGAGACGAATTCATCAAAGCCATCGCGTCTTTCTAATTTAGCAATAATTGAAGAATAAGCGCCCGCGTAGCCGAATGCTTGAGCGAGCTGTACCTCATCACCCCATACTTCCGAATCAAATCCACTGCCGCCTGCATCGAATAATCCAACAATGGTCCATTCATCACCGCCGAATTTCACTTTCTCATCAATGTTACATCCCTGAAATCTCGTGTGAATGTTCATACCCACAATAATTTCTCTGGAACCCCATTGAAATAATCTTCCTTCAACTAATTTAACTTGGGGACGCAACTGGATGCCTTCTGAAGTTATTCCCCGAACCAGGATATTCCCAAATCCGCCTTCCTTCTTGATGTAAGGAAGATTAATGATGACAACGATTTCATTCGAGATAAGAGGTTTGCCTTCTATTGATTTAGCAATATTGGGCAGCGCGTTGATAATATTTGCTTGATCTTGCATGATGATGCTTGTTATTTCGCTCGTTGCCGCTTTACGGAGAATTACGATATTATCCTCTGAACCTGTTTCGACCAGCGTCTTCTGAATGCCATAAGCCATCATAAGCACGGCAGAGAAAACGAATATAACAAGTGCTAATCCTGTTATCGTTAGCACAGTTGTGAGCCGTCGTGTCCACATATTCCGAAGCGTATATTTTAAAGGTAGTTTCATAACATTAACCAATCTGCCGAAGACCATCAACTATTTTTGTGTTGAGAGTACGCTGAATCGGGAAAACCGATGCAAGTACACCAACCAGAATAGCAGCAGAGCTTGCAAGTATCAAAGTAATATTTTCAACGTTGAAGATGGGGAACCATCCTTTTGGCATTGCAGCTTCAAAACCTTGCGCCATCGGAAATGTTAATGCGATTCCAATAACACCGCCGAGGATTGCAATTGTGAGAGATTCTCCTGCAATAAGCGTAATGAGATGAGAAGTAGAAAACCCAAGTGTTCTTAAGACAGCATACTCGTGAATTCGTTCCCTTGCAGCCATTATCATTGTATTGCCAAGGACAAGTAAAATAATTCCAATGATTACGAAAGAAATGACATTCATTGATGTAATAACAGCACTGAACATTGCCATGAATGATAAAGTAAATGCTCGCTCGGTTTCTGTTTTTGTTTCAGCCGGTGAATTTTTAAAATATTGATCTATTTGTGTCGAGATAATGGCAGTTTTTTCTGGATCATTAATTTGGATAATATACCAGCCAATTACCCCAGCACGGCCGGGCCACTCTTCACGAACGCGTTCATCGAGATACTGCCATTGAAAGAGCATGTTCGAAGGATCGGTTATTTTATCGCGGGGAGTATAGATTCCCCGAACTGTAAATTCCCAACGTCCGGGATAAATATCTCCCTCTATCGGCATAACATCGCCGATCTTTAAATTATACCGCTCAGCAATTTGATTACCAATTATACAACCGCTTCGGTCTCGCTTAAAAGCTTCAAGTTGATCCTTTGGGACGAGAAGATCGGGATAAACATCAAAGAAAGTTTCCGCATCAACAGCCATACGTGCAAAAAATTGTTTCTTATCTTTATAAACTCCGCTAAACCAATTTGCAAAGGTAACTCGCTCAACACCATCGAGTTTTATTATTCGATCACGGTAAGCGAGAGGTAACGGAAAGATAAATGAAACTGAATGTCTAGTAATAAGACGATTGACAGAAGATGCCTCGACACCAGCATACCACGCCGTAACTACAGTTCTGAGTAATCCAAAAGCTGCAACAGCGATAGTAATTCCGAGTATCGTTAGAAGTGTTCGGAGTTTATGTCGAAGTAGATTTTTGAGGATGAGCTTTAAAATACGCATTTTACTTCGCCTTAAGTCAGTTCACCCTTGTCTAATTGTTTGATTATATGTGCCTTCTCGGCAGCGCGTGGGTCGTGAGTAACTATTATGATTGTCTTTTTAAATTCTTTATTAAGCTGTTCTAAGAGATCAAGAATCTCTAATGCGGAGGTTTTATCAAGATCGCCGGTTGGCTCGTCAGCGATCAAGATTGTGGGATCAGTAACGATGGCACGTGCAATGGCAACTCGCTGTTCCTGTCCACCCGAAAGCTGTTTCGGGTAGTGACGCATTCTATCTTCGAGTCCTACAACCTTTAGCGAGAATTCGACATGCTCTCTACGCTCTTTTTTTGAAAGCTTCGAAAGTAAAAGTGGAAGTTCTACATTCTCGAATGCTGTTAACACAGGGAGTAAATTATAAAATTGAAATACGAATCCGATATTTTGCGCTCGCCACTTTGCAAGCTGGGATTCGTTTAATCGGGTAACATCTGTATTTGCTACCGTTATTGTTCCGCGCGTTGGCTGATCGATGCCGGCAATTAGGTTAAGGAGAGTTGTTTTCCCTGAACCCGAAGGACCCATTAGTCCGAGGAATTCTCCCTCCGGAACCTCGAAGGAAATATTCCTGAGTACCGGAATCTCTAAGGAATCTCTCCAATATGATTTTGAAATATTTTTTACGGATACAATCGCCATATTCGTCATCCAATCTGATTAATGATCCAAGTCTCAGTCTTTTACTTTTACACTTGTTCCACTTTGGAGTTTATAAGAGGGTCTTAAAATAATTTTATCGCCGTGTGAAAGTCCTGATTTAATCTCTATCATTTTGCCGTATGTGTTTCCGAGTGTCACCGGTATTTCATGAACAATTCGTTTGTCAAGGAGAAAAACAACCTCCTCATTCTTTCTTTTAGTGATAGCTTCACGTTCAACTGCGAGTATAAGTTTTACATCGATGCTGTCTGTCGATTGTTTTTTCAGAAAGTGAACCTTTGCGCTCATCTCAGGAAGAACTCGGTGGTCGATATCTGCAAATCGAATTTTTGTAAGGACAGTCGCTTTTGCCCGGTCAGCTGTTGGTATGATTTTATCCACAAAACCGCGGTAGCGTTTATCAGGATATGCGTCTAAAATAATTTCGCATGGTTGCTGAGTGTCAATTCGTTCTATGTTCGATTCGGAAACATCAGCTTCGACTTGGAGAGAACGCATGTCTGCTAAAGTTACCACCGCAACACGAGAGCTTGCACCCGCCGAAAATGGTGCAACAACTTCACCTACATCAGCATTTTTCGTCAAGATCGTTCCATCGAATGGCGCACGAATCAGTGTATTTTCTAATTGTACCTCGGCGGCTTTGACAGCGGCTTTTCGCGAGGCAATTATTGCAGCGACACGATCATAACGAGCTTTTACTCCATCGTACTCAGCTTGTGAAATCAACTGCGGCTCAAATAATTTTTGAGCACGTTCGAGTGACTGCTCAGCATCTATTTTATCGGCATTTGCGACTTCGAGTTCTGCTTTTGCTTGTGCAAGTGCAGCTTCAACATCTTCACTCTCGATTCGAGCTATAATTTCTCCTTTTTGTACTTGATCACCTTCTTTGAAACCAAGATATACAAGCCGACCGGTTGCTTTCGATGCAACCGATGCTTTCCGCTGTGCCACTATGTAACCACTCGCTGTTAGAATTGCATCCGCTTGTGCGGGAGAAATTTGTACGACGGTTGTAACTTCGACTATTTCATCCGATTTAATTATGTTTATCAAAAAGAAATAAATTCCAAATCCAATAAATAGGGCAGCTCCTATATAAAGGAAATATGCTATGTGTGGACGGGATGGGGGCGATTCCGGTCCGGATGGTGGATTTTCTTCTCGACTGATCTTCAACTTCGATAAATCAAATCGCTTTTCAGACATCTATTTTCATTTAAAATTATTTGTAAAGATATAAAAAACGTCTATTGTATGCAAATAGTTCATTTAGATAGGTGGAGACCATCTTAAAGATGGCCTCCACCGGAACTGTTTATTGTTTTATAGAGAAAGGGTCAGTTTTATGTTCTTCGAAGTAGGATAGAAATTTTTGCTCTCGAAGTGTATCGTTGTTGTATGCAAAATAGAAGCTCTTTAGGAATACGTAATCTTCTTTAACATTATCTATAGAATAACTCTGATTCTTAGTAAAATATTTATCTATAAATTCTGGAATCCGTACGAATTTTAATTCTGGGTATTTTGCTAAATGAGACATGATTGCATTGTCATATACAATTATCTCGGCAAGGAGTGAATCGAAGATTATAGCATTTAATGGTAACTGATTTTGGGGAGGTAACCCGAGGGGACCAAAGTAAAAATTAACCTTTTTAAATCTAAGATATGATAATGGCGCTGACTTCTCATGACCGGGTCTGCCTCGTTTTAAAAGTGTTCGATGAGCAAGCCCCGTATCTGTTAATCCAGCCATCGACTCGATTGCATAATATGGATCAGCATAGTAAATAAACCTTAAACCGGCCCCCCAGAATGCAATTCTTACCGGTAATCCTTCTGTATATTTTCGTATTAATTCTCCATCTTTTTTTGAATTTTTAAGGTTCTCAAAGGTATAGAATTTTGCTTCATCAACTACGTATCCCACGCTTATCTCCTGACTGTATAAATCGTTACGAAAGATTGTTGTGAGCAATATTAAAATGGAGAAAATAAGATTTGGCAACTTATGAGTTATTCTGTTAATCAACATCTCGATAATGAAATATAGCAATGGTGTTATGGGGATAAAAAACCGTGCATGCATGAAATCGCCGCCAATTCGAATTATGAATAGTGTATATATCACGCAAAATAAACTCGCTAACAAGATCGGACGGTTATTTTTTTCGCGAAGATGTGTCCAAACAGAAACGGGAAGATTCTTTTTATCGAGGGATTTAATCCATCGCCAGGTGAATAATCCTCCAAGAATAAAAATTAAAGTAATGCCATAATAAGTTTTCAGATAAAGATAGGCATATTCAAATCCTTGACTGTAATAGGGTAGATCAATCGACTTTGCGTAAAATGTGTTTGGGAAGAAAAATCCATAATAGTTGTAACGCCATAACCAATATGGTAAAAAGATCACAGCCGATGGCAGCATGAAGTAAACAATACTTTTTAAGGGTTTCTCCTTTGTGATGAATAGATAAAACACCGATGCAGTCAGAAATAAAAAACCATCCGGTCGCGTCATCATCGCAAGAACAAAGATGCAACCGGCAATGAACATTCGTTTGTTTGAATCCGCAAATAGTAGTAATGCAAAACCTGCCGATACGAGGAAGGTGAACATCGAGGTTTCCAGACCGCTGGTTGCATAAGCGCTAAAATCGCGATGAACACACAATACGATGGCTGTTAGCGGGATAAAAAGATATCGCCCCTTACCTGTGCTGCGAAATTTCCAACTTAAATAAATGAATAAAAGTAAATTGCACACATAGAAACAAATCCCGAGTGTTGTTGAGAACGGCACAGGATCAAAACCCAATTTCATACCGAGGGCGATGATCAGTGTCCAAAGGAAGTTTGTGTATCCTTCCACTCTCTCGACTGCGTTGTACACCAATCCTAATCCATTAACCAAATTCTTTGCATACCGAAATGTAATAAATGCATCGTCATTGACGAATAATAAGGAGGATGCGTGAAAGATGCCGATGAGTATGCTGATTGCGGCGATTAGTAGAAAGATTGTTGACAATCTTTTAGTTTGTTGTTCCGCATCGCTCTGCGGAATAAATGGTGGAGATTCAATATGTTGCAAAATATACTCGCGTAATAAGGAATAATGGATTCAAATTATTATTGTCTATGACAATCATAGATTGAAAATAGAATATTTTAGGAAAATATACAATAACTGCGGATTTGATTTTGTATATTTTTCCTGATATATTTATGCTAAGTTTAAAACGGTTTAAGAATGAAAACGGGGTTTGACATAAATCTAACACACAAACCACCGACTTGTCCACTCGACGAATCGACCCATCTACGTTTCGTATCTAAGATACCGTAGGTAGAACGGTCTCGTAGAGAGTCTTCGACCACTAGCAGATGTGTTAGTAAGCTATTCAGCGGTATAATTAATAATTCGGTGTCATATGACAAGCTGTCTGAGCAAGCATAATCGTCAATGAGCAAATCAACAACCCATAATAGTGCGTCTTCCTAACCAACAAACCTTGGAGCAATACATGTGCACGCACTTGACCATCCTGCTGTGCGCGATCATTCTGGCCGCATGTAGTGGCCCCAAGGAAACACCCCTACCGCGTGAACTCGATAAAATCGAGAGAATCAAGCCCGCGATCGAGAAACTCACACCCGAAGAGCGAGAACTGGTGGCTGGCTACATCATACGCCATACTGTAGGCGCAAAACTTGGTGGATTGTTTGGTGGAAAAGAAAACCTAGGAATCCCAGAGGGCATGACCCTCGGCAAAGCTATCGAGGAACAACGCAAGTTCAAAGCGGATGCCGCTATTGAAGAAGCCAAACAACACGCGGTGAAAGCCAAGCTTCAAGGCGAGCGAGAGGCCGCTATGAAACCGATGCGGGAAGCAATCACAGTTACGCTGGTATCTAAGAAGATCAAAGCCGAACGATCATCCAACGGAATAATATGGAACGAGAACCTTGAAGTGATCTTCGGCTACAAGAACAACACTGACAAAGACATTGCCGGTGTAAAGGGCTACATCTCTATTAGAGACTTGTTCGGCGATGAAATTTCTGGGTTCCTAATTTCCAACTACAACACCATAAAAGCAGGGCAAACTGTAAACTGGATGGACTCACGTTCTGTAAGGTTCACTATCGGAAACAATAACGATCGCAAGCTTGCTGAACTGGAAGATGACAAGTTAAAGGTGGTCTGGGATCCTCGAATGATTATCTTCAAAGACGGGACAAGTCTTACCGTTCCGGACGAGTGACGCAAGGATTCTACGTCTCAGGTTTGTGAGCGTGCCGAACATTATCCAAAGGGATGTTGTGCGATAAAGCCGCACAGTATCCTTAACGCAGACATTAGATTGCAAAGGATTATCAAATGAAGATTTGGCAGATAGCAGCAGGCGATGGCAGCCGCGATTATTCGGATGTCTTCCTAAAGTTCGGAGTGATTCTCGTTGGCCCTGGCTCAGAAGGCAAATACTTCTCGAATCAAGACGCTTATAACAATCCTGATAGTTTGGCTTATCGTCCATTTATCAAGACCCTAGCAGAGGAGCTTGCCAAAGGTGATCTTGTAGTATTAAAGCGTCCTAGCGGTCACAACTGGGAAATTCTTGCGGTTGGAGAAATTACGTCTGGTTATCTTTTTGAGAATGTCTTCGGTGACGTAGACGGATGGGATCTTCGACATTGCCGAAGAATAAACTGGAAGAGACCAATGTCGCAAACTATTATTAGTGGTCTTCGCCGTGGAACCCTTGTTGGCGTCAACCATGATCAAGCGGTTGGTGAAGTGAACAAAGTTTGGTCGAGTGAGCACCAAGTTGCCTCGACCCCTATTCCGATTGAACCGGAAGAACTAAGCGTCGATCAACTTATCGATTCGCTAATTATTGAAGGCTTACCGGGGCAAAACGCTGAACTCATTGCAAACACGATTTGGCGCCTTCGACGAGTCGCAAAGTGGTATAGCTTCCATGGTTCAGATGTCGGCGAGCATGAAATACGAACATTCCTGATCGTGCCTCTGCTTACATCTTTGGGGTGGGCTGAACAAAAAGTAAAGATTGAATGGAATAACATCGATATTGCACTATTTGACACACCGTACTCTAAAGAAAGCAAGCCGCTTGCAATAATCGAATCTAAGCGTTTATGGGATGGTTTGCGCTACGCTGATGATCAAGCTATCAGTTATGCAAAGTCATATCCTGCATGCGACCGATTTATTGTCTCGGACGGGATTCGATACAAGCTCTTCAGGAGGGAGGGTGAGAAGTGGCACTTTGCTGCCTATATGAACTTATTAGCCCCAAAGCGTAGCCACCCCTACGAATCTGGTGTTGATGGGGCAGTATCATTTTTTCTTGCTCTTATTCCAAAGGGAGCAATCTAACACCGCAACAACTCGGATTGGTAATTCCGCTTCGCTCCATTGCAAGCTGGTGAGCTTTACAGTTCATCAGCCCTTCAACCAAACAAATAGAAGTGGGAAGTTTGTCTGATAAATGATGTACACTATAGTTGCCCAATGAACCTTGCGAAGGTTTAGCATGTTACTTCTGGTGGGAAACTTCGCAAGGTTAAATGATTGATAGATTTGATTTTAAGAAATTTATGGAATATATTATTTTATAAAACTTCATCATCAAGCAGATATAAAAAGGATATTATTATGGAAACTAAAAAGTTTTCATATTGGCAGGACGGTGATATGTGGTTAGGGTATTTAGAAGAATATCCCGACTATATAACTCAAGGTGTAACCTTGAATGAATTGAAAGAACATTTAAAAGATTTATATAAAGAATTGACAAGCGGTGCAATACCTTGTGTTCGGAAAATAGCTGAACTGGAAGTAGCTTGAAGAGGAAAGATTTAATCAGACAATTAGAACAAATGGGTTGTGTTTTTATAAGACATGGGGGAAAACACGACTGGTATCAGAATCAGGCAACCAAAGTATGCCAACCAATTCCACGCCACAGCGAGATAAATGAAAACCTTGCAAAGCATATTATGAAAACGCTGAAAGATAAAACTTAACAAACAGGTCAACTCGGGATATCAATAACTTCACGCATTGAATGACGAAATCTTAAATCTCAATCTATGTGCGACTCACCTCCCGGTGTCGGTAATACTTGAAGGTGAGTCGCACTTCTTTTCTTGAAAATTAAATAAACTTTTTGCTTATTTATACAGATATAGACATTGTTAGAATCAAAACATTATGGAAACTGCAATATTGATAGTTCGACATTGAAAGGAGAAAAATATGGGACGAATTGTTACACCTGTAGAAATAAAAAATGCTAATAATCCTGAATATCGAATTTCATGTGATGCTTTGGTTGATACTGGAGCATCTTACATGGTTTTACCATCGGCGTGGAAAAACAAATTGGGCGATATAGAAATAGTCGATCGGATAGAATTGGAATTGGCTAATCAAACGCCTCAGATGGGCGAGATATGTGGGCCGGTAAAATTACAAATAGAAGGATTCAGACCGATATATACAGAAGTGTTGTTTATCGACATGAAACCAGAAAATGGAAAATATGAACCGTTAGTAGGTTATATTGTATTAGAACAGTGTCAAGCCTGGGTTGATATGCTTGGGCGCAGGCTTGTACATATAAAAAGAATGGATCTAAAATAATACCTAACAAATTGTTCTATGATTCTTGTGAAGGGTTTTGCGGGGAGCGGACAATTGAACCCACACAGGGTATTGGATAGACTTGCCCACCGTCTTCTTAGCGGAACTTACTCCCAACAAGAAAATCTCAAATCCATTCTTCCTTCCCTTTCTTGAAAATTAAATAAACTTTTTGCTTATTTATAATCATGTATATTCTCGGAATCGAAACATCTTGTGATGAAACTTCGGCTGCTGTACTCGATGATGGTAAGGTTTTATCGAATATAATTTCTTCACAGCTTATCCATCAAAAATATGGCGGTGTTGTGCCTGAGTTGGCTTCACGTGCACATCAACGTTTGATTGGTCCTGTTGTCAAAGAAGCTCTGGTTGTCGCAGGTATCAAGAAACAGCAGCTTGAAGGAGTTGCAGTAACGTATGGACCCGGTCTCATGGGTGCACTTTTAGTCGGATTGAGTTTCGCTAAGGCGCTTGCATACGGTTTGAAAATACCTTTCGTGGGTATCAATCATATGGAAGCCCATATGTATTCAAATTTCATTGATGAGCCAAAACCCGATTATCCTTTTATTTGTCTAACTGTATCTGGTGGGCATACGCAATTAATATATGTACAAAAAGCTCTCCACCATCAACTGCTTGGGGAGACACTTGATGATGCGGCAGGCGAAGCGTATGATAAAGTTGCAAAAATGTTAGGGCTTGGATTTCCGGGTGGTCCAATAATCGACAAATTGGCGAAGGATGGTAATCCTAATTTTATAAAATTCCCACGCACATTTCTTGAGCCAGATAGTTATGATTTCAGCTTCAGCGGAATAAAAACTTCTGTTCTTTACTGGCTGAAAGATCATACCCCGGACTACTCATATCACATATCTCATATCTCAAATCAATTGTTAGCCGATATTTGTGCAAGTTTCCAAGCGTCTGTTGTTGATGTTCTGGTGGAAAAAACACTACGAGCTGCTAAGAATATGAAAGTCAGGAATGTTACAATAGCCGGAGGTGTTTCTGCAAACTCAGAGCTTCGTAAAAGGCTGCAAGCTTGTGCCGACGAGAATGGATTTCGTTTATTCATTCCGGAATTCCGATACTGTACCGATAACGGAGCAATGATTGCACAGTTAGGATGGATGAAAATTATAGCAGGGCAGTCTTCTGATTTTTCACTGAATGCTATTCCTAATCTATCAATATGACGAGATTGTATGAATAAATCTTTTTAAAAAGACAATTATTTTATTTCAGGTCTTATCAATTTGTTTTTGATTTTGTTTCACATTATCTTTAAGTAAAAGAGAACTTCGGGCAAATTCATTCCGGAGTTAGAAAATTGGTTAGCTAACTATGAACTGGTTGCAATGGTTGGTTCTCGGAGACTTTGGGCTGATGACAGTTACTATGTTGGGTGAACAGGTGTTATATTCGCGCAAAAGAGATTGGATCGATATCTAATAAAATTAATCAAATAATTCACAACATTTTAGATGGGTGTTTTTATGAATATAAAGATTTTTTTTAAAGCATTATTTCTACTTATCTTGACAAGCACTACTATTCCCACGGTGAAAGCGCAGTCTACAGGATGGAATTGGTTGAATCCAAAGCCTTTAGGTAATGCGCTTTTCGATATTCATGCCTTCGATGGCAACAATGCCGTCGCTGTTGGTGAATTGGGCACTACGATAAAAACTGTGGACGGTGGGCAGCATTGGAACATTAAAACATACAATGCAAATATATTTTCGGTAATTAATAGGTTAAGTTTTATTGATGATAATTTTGGTTGGGCGTGCGGAGAAGAAGGAGTAATTGTAAGATCGACTGATGGAGGTGTTGGGTGGTCTGTACAATCGACGGGGGTATCTTCTAACATCAATGATATCCAATTTGTTGATCATTCAAATGGTTGGGCTTGTGGTGGTAATAAAATTTTTAGAACAACAAATGGTGGAGAGAACTGGAATATGATAGAGTTAAGTGAAACCACTTTTGTTTCTGGAATTTATTTCAACAATATAAATAACGGTTGGTTAATAGGGAGTGAAGGAACTTATTCACAACAAGGAGATACATATCGTGGAGTAGCTTACAAGACAACAGATGGCGGTGTATCATGGAATAGAGAAATTGTTGATACGTTGCATGGTTCTTTCAATTTCGTTTATTTTTTCAATGATTCCTTGGGTTGGATCATACCTGGTTTAAAGACAACAAATGGTGGTACGACATGGTATAATGAATCTTATCTCGAGAATGTCACTGCAATTCAATTCATAAACACTTCGGTAGGATGGATACTCTACAATGATGGCTCGCTTATAAAAACAACCAATAGGGGTATAAGTTGGATTTCACTCTCGACTGGCTTATCTTATGGAGATTATGCAATGTCGTTTTCTGACGTCGATAATGGTTGGATAGTTAATGCAACACATCCTCCCCAAATTCTTAAGACAACAAATGGTGGTGTAACTTGGATGAATCAGACTAGCGGGAATACTAGCTGGCTGTTATCAACATATTTCCGGAATTCAAATGTTGGTTGGGTTATGGGGGATTATGGAACACTCCTTAAAACTATGGATGGTGGGCAATCGTGGCAAAATCAATCTACCGGAGTGAATGTTATGTTATGGGCAATGGATTTTGTTGATACAAATAAAGGGTGGGTAACAGGAGATGATGGTACACTTCTTACAACGACGAATGGCGGAGATTCATGGTCAATTCAGGAAAGCGGCACCAATCTTCGGTTTGAATGTTTAGATTTTGTAGATTCAAACACAGGTTGGGTTGTGGGAGGATACACAGGACCAGGAACGATTCTCAAGACTACCAATGGTGGTTCCACGTGGGTTACTCAGTTAACCAGTTCAGAATTGTGGTTACTGTTTGTACGGTTTTACGATCATGATACAGGTTGGGTGTGTGGTGCAGGTGGAAAAATCTTGAAAACTACAGATGGTGGAGCAACATGGTTACAACAAACAAGTGGGACATCGAATTGGATACTAGCATTAGAGGTATTAGATTCAAATACTGTCGTAGCGGTTGGCTTTTCTGGTACAGTGCTCAAAACAAATAATGGGGGAAACACTTGGGAAAATGTATCCGGTGGTTTAACAGGAAGTTTTGAATCCGTAAAATTTGTGGATTCACAGACTGGATATGCGGTTGGTCACCAAGGCTCTATTATCAAGACAACCGATGGTGGGATAACGTGGGCAGCTCAACTTAGCGGAACTAATCAAAGTTTATATTCCGTAGATTTTACAGATGCACACACCGGATGGGCAGCGGGTTACAATGGAACAGTTTTGAAAACCACCAGTGGAGGCATTGTTGCAGTAGATGAAACCCGTATTTTATCTCTTCCGACGAACTTTCTACTTGAACAAAATTATCCTAATCCCTTTAACCCACGAACAACGATCAGGTTTCAAATCCAAAACCAGAGTTATGTTACACTAAAAGTTTATGATGTTGTTGGACAAGAAGTGGGAACTTTGATTAATGAAATTCGAGATGCTGGTGTTCATTATATCTCATTTAGTGGAAATAATATTTCAAGTGGGATATATTTCTATCGCATGATCATTAATCATGGAGAATTTATCGGCACTAAAAAATTATTATTACTGAAATGACATTTATAAAACTAATGCATATATATTTTTCTCATTGGTTGGGATCTCCCATCTGCAAATGTTACATTTGCCCAGGCAGATTGAACAACTAACTTAAAGCGCGAATGAAGAAAATATTCTTAATAACTGTTTCAATAATTATTGTTTTTGGATTAATTATCCTGTATGCAATTCTCGGGGCACCCAATAAATTTGAAGGCGATAGATTCATTTTCATCTCAAAAGGCTCAACATTTAAAAAAATAACTGACTCACTAGAAAGTGCTGGTATTATACGTAATCGGACATTTTTTGAGCTTGCTGGAAGAATTCTTGGAAAAACAACTCAGATCCAAATAGGGAAGTACCGTTTTCGTAGTGGTTTATCCAATTCCGAGATAGTCGATATAATCGGTAATGGCAAAACAATCGAGATGATAACTGTAACGATTCCTGAAGGTTTACGTGCAACAACCCAAGCTAAGATACTTTCCGAGAAATTAGGGATTGACTCAACTATCTTTATGAAACTGGTCAAAGATTCAGGCTTCTCACGAAGTCTTGGTGTAGATGCCGGAAATTTAATGGGATACCTTATGCCCAAGACGTACAATTTTTACTGGCAAACCGATGAAACCGACATAATTAAAACAATGGTTGGAGAGTTCTGGGAGATGTTTTATGAATCGATGAAAAAACAAACTCAGAGAAGAGGAATGACGATAAATAATATCATTACAATGGCATCGATCATTGAATTAGAAACAGCAATCGATTCGGAGAGAGTGATTGTTGCAGGAGTATACTACAATAGATTGCATAAGCGGATGCGGCTTCAAGCAGATCCTACAGTACAATTTGCACTTGGTGGTGAACTACGCCGATTGAAATTTTCGGATTATCGGGTTGAATCTGTTTATAACACATATAAACATTATGGTTTACCTCCCGGTCCAATCAACAATCCGGGAAAAGCGTCCATCATTGCTGCGCTGTATCCCGCACGGCATAAGTATTTGTTTTTCGTGGCAACAGGAGAGGGTGGGCACAGGTTTACATCCTCATATAGCGAACATCAAAAAGCGATAAAAGATTATAGAAGAGTTAGAGAAGAGCAAAGAGCCGCCCAAGAGGTTGATTAAGTGAATTGCTTGAGTGAATTGTAAATGATCTTGTTTGCGGGAGTAGGGATTCTTAATTCCTTTCCGAATCGAACAATCGCACCATTCAGCGCTTCAAGCTCAATCCGTTTTCCGTGCGTAATGTCGTGGTGCATAGATGATGTGCTTCGGAACGGTAATCGTTCCAAATGGCTCATTGTTTTTTTCTCAATCCCCTCGAATGGATCAATCCTTTTGGCACGTGCGATCAGTGTTGCTTCCTGAACAACATTATTCAGCATCGATTTCAGCTCTGAATCTGAAATGATTTTTCCGATCATTTTTCTGGTGTATGCCGTCATACCTGCAAGTCCGCATATAAATATCCACTTATCCCATAACAACCGACGGATATTTTCGATAGGTTCAGAATTGATTTCGGCTTTATGAAATATTTCGTTCAATGTTAAACAGCGCTCGCTTATAGTTCCATCCATCTCGCCAAACTTGAATTTGCCTGTGCCGCCTTCATGCCGTATAACTCCGGGAGCCGCGATAGTGCTGAAGATATATGCAACACCACCAATGATATGCTGCTCACCAAGTATATTCGCAAGGAGTTCTTCATTTTCAACTCCATTTTGAATGCTAAGAACGATAGTATCACTCTTCAGGACGGGGCGAGCTAACTTAGCGGCAGATTCAGTATCGAATGATTTGACACCGATGACGATTAGATCGAACGGTATAAAGCCATCGAGGTTGTCAGTGAATGTCGATTTAACGGTGAAGCTGCCCTCCGGACTTTCGAGTCGTAAGCCATTACGTTGCATTGCAGTGAGATGATCACCACGTCCAATAAAGACAACCTCGTTCCCTGCTTTCCAAAGCTTGGTACCAAGGTATCCACCAACCCCACCTGAACCTATGATTGCGATACGCATAAGTAATTTCTATAATTTAATATAACGATTGATAATAAAAAAGAAATTGCTATATTATTGAAATTTTATAAATTTGTACCTCTGATCATTATCATTTATTTGATTGAAATGATGGAATATTTTTATGGACGGTAAATCATTAGATATAATATCTGAACAACTTGAAAAATTAAAATCGCTTTTCCCGGAAATCATTTCAGAAGGTAAAATCGATTTTGAAAAGCTCAAGCTAACTCTCGGCGAAGATTTAACTATTACTGACGAGCGGTACGTCCTCAACTGGGCGGGCAAGTCCGATGCGTTCAGAGCTATACAGACACCGACAACAGCTACTTTGAAGCCACTGTCTGAACCGTTGATGACCGCTGATTACCCTGATGGTTATGATAATAAGATAAAAAATCAGCGGAATCATTTAATCAGCGAGATCAGTGGTTCAGACAATCTCTTCATCGAAGGTGAAAACCTCGAAGTGCTGAAGGTGTTGCAGAAAAGCTATTACAACAAGATTAAAATGATTTACATCGACCCGCCGTACAATACGGGTAACGACAATTTCATTTATCCCGATAAATTCTCCGAGACGAAGGAAGAGTATTTAAAACGCATTGGCGAGATGGATGAGGAGGGCTATTTAACAAAGGAGGGATTATTCCGTAAGAACAGCAAAGATAGCGGACGCTACCACTCCAACTGGCTCTCGATGATGTACCCGCGATTGTTCCTTGCCCGCAACCTGCTGAAAGACGACGGAGTGATATTTGTTTCCATAGACGACAACGAAGTGCACAACCTGCGTCTGTTGATGAATGAGATTTTTGGTGAAGAGAATTTTGTGGGAATTTTTGTCTGGAGAAAAAAAGAAGGCGGAGGTCAGACAGATGAATATTTTGTAACTGAACATGAATTTATTTTGGTATTTCAAAAATCAGAAAATTTCATTTGGAAAGATGAAATATTCATGGCTGATGAAAGTGAATTCAATAAAAATGATGAGAAAGGGAAATTTAAAGCAATTAAATTAGCAAAATGGGGAAGTGGTGCAAGAAAAGAAGATAGACCCACAATGCACTTTGCAATTAAAGCTCCAGATTTAAAATTGTTTTATCCCTTTGCACCAGACGGTAATGAAGGCAGATGGAGAGTCGGAAAACCAAGAATGGAATTTTTGATTCAGAATGACTTGGTCTATTGGGAAAAGAAAAATGATCAATGGATTCCTTATGAAAAAATTTATTTTGAAGATAATCTGAATAAGAGAATCAAAATAAGAAGTATTCTATATAATTTGGCAAGAACAGGTGATGGTACGAATGTCTTGAAAGAATATTTTTCTGTAAAAGATATATTTGACAATCCTAAACCACCAGAATTAATAAAATCTTTTTTGAAAAATTGTTCTGATGAAGATGATATTATTCTAGATTTCTTCGCTGGTAGCGGCACAACAGCACAGGCGGTGTTGGAGTTGAACAGAGAAGACAGCGGTAATCGGAAGTTTATACTTGTCCAACTGCCCGAGAAAACAGGTGAAGAATCGGAGGCATACAAAGCGGGCTACAAAACAATTGCGGAGATATGCAAGGAAAGGATAAGGAGAGTGATAAAAAAAATCAGAACCGCTGATACCGCTGATGACGGTGATAAAAATGATAAAAAGGGGAAACAAGAGGAATTGTCGTTGCATGGGGCGGTAGCCGCACCCTTTACGGGTGCGAGCACTGAGAACGCAGACATAAAGTCTGCGGCTACCGGGAATATTGATTTGGGTTTCAAAGTATTCCGGTTGGAGCCATCTAACTTTAAAATATGGCGAACAGATACGATCGAGAACGAAGAAGACTTGAAGAATCAGATGGAAGCATTTGCCGACCCTGTGAAATCGTTGTCGACAGAAGAAAATATGGCGTGGGAAATTTTGCTAAAATCTGGTTACGAGTTGACTGCAAAGCTGGAGACACTGACTGTAAAAGATGTCTGCATGTACAGCGTTGCCGATGGTGAGATGATGATTGCGCTAAATACAATCAATGAAAAAGCGATCGAAGAAATTATAAAACGCAAACCGAAACAGTTTATATGTCTCGACAAGCTTTTTAACGGCAACGATCAAATAAAAACAAACACGGTGTTGCAGATGAGAGATGCTGGAATAGGATTTGAGGTGATATGATGTTCATTTTGTTGACGTCAACAAAATGGTATACAATGAAATGGATAATAAGCAAAAAATATCAATTGGGAATATTTTTGATCGTTTTACCGACGCCGGTAAAACGATAGGATGATTAAATAGAGCGAGGACTTAATATTATGAAAACTGAGATTATACGCGAATTAACAAGAGACTTCGAATCTGCTCGTCAAGAGCACGAAGATACCGAGTTTTGGTATGCAAGAGCATTACAAGAGCTACTAGGTTACTCCAAATGGAGTAATTTTACATTAGTGATTGACAAGGCAAGAATAGCTTGTAAAAATGCGGGACAAGATATTTACGATCATTTTCTGGAGATAACAAAGACGATCCCGATGCCAAAAGGTGCAAGCAAAGAAATTGACGACCTCATGCTAACCCGTTATGCCTGCTATCTTATTGCCCAGAATGGTGATCCGAGAAAAGAGCAGATTGCATTTGCTATGAGTTACTTTGCCGTTCAAACGAGGAAGCAGGAAATTCTTGAAAAGCGAATAGGTATTTGGGAACGATTACAAGCCAGAGAGAAGCTTTCACAATCGGAGCGGGAACTCTCAGGTATTATCTTTGAACGCGGAGTGGACGATCAGGGATTTGCTCGTATTAGAAGCAAAGGAGATAAAGCTCTTTTCGGTGGCTACGCTACTCATGAGATGAAGAATAAGCTTGGTGTGCCTCAGAGCAGAGCATTAGCAGATTTTCTTCCGACAATAACAATCAAAGCAAAAGATTTTGCTACTGAGATAACAAATTTCAATGTTAAACGCGACGACTTAAAAGGCGAAGAGAAAATCACGAAGGAACATATCAAGAGCAATGTAGGTGTTCGCAAGGTTCTTCTTGATCGAGGTATTAAGCCCGAAGCCCTACCGCCTGAAGAAGACGTTAAGAAATTGAAACGTCATGTAGATTCAGAAGATAAGAAGATGCTCAAGAGTGTGAAGAAATTGTCTAAGAGGAAAAACGGAAATAAGGAAAAATCGTGAAACTACAGTTCGATTCCAATCAAGAATACCAGCTTCAGGCAATCCAATCTATTGTTGATTTGTTTGAAGGCCAGCCGTTAAGCAAAGGTGATTATGAATTCTCGCTCGCTCAAGCGGAAGGAAGTCTTACGTTTACCGAATATGGAGTCGGTAATAAAATTGTACTCCATGATGATGACCTGCTGACAAATCTAAAAAGAATACAAGAGCGGAACGGGCTAACACCATCGTTGAGGTTGGAAGGGAAAAACTTTTCCGTTGAGATGGAAACGGGCACTGGGAAAACTTATGTTTATCTACGCACAATATATGAGCTGAATAAGAAGTACGGCTTCAAGAAGTTCATAATTGTTGTACCAAGCATTGCTATACGCGAAGGGGTGCTGAAGAATCTTGAAATTACGCACGAGCATTTCCAGATGCTATACAATAAAGTGCCGTTATCGTTTTTTGTTTACGACTCAAAGAACGTTTCGCTGCTGAGAGGATTTGCAACAAGCAATACAATACAAGCACTCGTAATAAATATCGACTCGTTTGCAAAGGACGATAATATCATCAACAAAAACAACGATAAGCTAACAGGCAAGCGCCCGATTGAATTCATACAGCATACAAATCCAATCGTCATCGTTGATGAGCCGCAGAATATGGAGACCCCAATCCGCAAGAAGGCAATCCAGAGCTTAAACCCTTGCTGTACATTAAGATACTCTGCTACTCATACAGAGTTGTACAATCAGGTGTACAGATTAGGTCCGGTGCAAGCTTACGATTTAGGTTTGGTAAAACAAATCGAGGTTGATTCGGTTGTAACAGAGCAGAGTTATAATCAGGCATTTATCAAGCTTGAAAGTATAAAATCGCTTCCGACGAAAGTTACGGCAAAGGTTTCTCTGGATTGTAACTCAGATGAAGGGGTAAAGAGGAAAGCAATAAATGTGAAGGTTGGAGATAACCTTCACGAGCTTTCAAATCATCGTGAAATGTACAAAGATGGCTACATCGTAGATGAAATAGATGCAACAGAGAAGACGCTATCTTTTACCAACGGAATCAAGCTTGTTGTGGGAAATGTTTTAGGAGATTTTCAAGACGAGATCATGAAAGTCCAAATTCGCAAGACGGTTGAGGAACATTTCAAGAAAGAATTAAAAATGAGGGACAAAGGAATTAAAGTACTCTCACTCTTTTTCATCGACAAAGTTAAAAATTATCGCACATACGAAAGTGGTACTGTCGGTAAAGGTAAATTTGCTGAATGGTTTGAACAAACGTTTACCGTGTTTTCGAAGAAACCAGAATACAAGGGACTCTTACCGTACGAAGTCGAGAAAGTTCATAACGGATATTTTGCACAAGATAAAAAAGGAATCTTGAAAGACTCGCGTGAAGGAAGGTCATCGGAGGATGACGAGCATACTTACAATCTCATCATGAAAGATAAAGAGCAATTGTTGGATGTAAACGAGCCGCTGAGGTTTATCTTCAGTCATTCTGCTTTGCGTGAAGGATGGGATAACCCAAATGTCTTTCAGCTTTGCACATTGAACGAGACAAAATCGGAGTTGAAGAAGCGGCAGGAAATCGGTCGTGGGTTACGCTTATCTGTGGCAAGCGACGGGAATAGGGTTTTCGATAAAAACATCAATCGGTTGACAGTTGTTGCCAATGAGAGCTATGAAGATTTCGCAAAACAATTGCAAAATGAAATCGAGCGTGAGACGGGCGATAAGTTTGAAGGCAGGATAAAGAAGAAAGAAGACAAAGTAGCCGTGCGTTTGAAGAAGGGCTACGAGATGGATGAAGCGTTCAAAGAACTATGGGAAAGAATTAGGCAAAAAACAACCTATAAAGTTCAGTACGACACGGCTGAACTTGTTAAGGAAGCTGTAAGAAGAATCAAAGAGATTGCCGAGATAACATCACCGAAAATTATTTTCCAGAAAACCGAATTGCAGATGGTAAAGGAAGGCATTAAAGGCGAGTCGAAACAGATTAAAGCATTCGCCATTGATTCGCCTAACTTTGTCATTCCTGATCTTGCTGGCTACATCCAGGATAAAACCAATTTAACGAGAGGAACGATACATAGGATACTTAAAGGGTCTGGACGTCTGGGAGATGCTTTGAAGAATCCGCAGTTATTTCTTGATGCCGTTGTGAAAGAGATAAATTCTGTGCTTGCAAAGCTGATGGTGGACGGGATAAAATATCAGAAGATCGCGGATGAATATTATGAGATGAGATTGTTCGAGGATGATGAGATTGAACAATATATCGATGCTCTTTATCAAGTAAGAAAACATGAGAAGACGCTTTACAATTACATCGCGATTGATTCAATGTCAGAACCGGAGAAAAAGTTTGCCAAGGATTGTGAGGATGACGATGACATAGAGTTTTTCATGAAGCTCCCGCGTGGATTCTACATAGATACGCCAATCGGAAAGTATAGACCTGATTGGGCGCTAGTATTGAAAGAAGAAAAGCGGTTTTACTTTGTTGCTGAAACAAAATCGTCAGTCCATTATGATGATTTGCGAACCTCCGAATGGCAAAAAGTGAAATGCGGTTATAAACATTTTGCTGAGTTTGAAGGGGTTGAGTTTAAGCATGTAAAAGAATTGAAAGAGATTATTAAATGAATACAGTAAAAATCGGATCAATACTTTGTTTGATTATCACTACATTCCACTGCGCCGGCATTCAATCTCCCTCTGGTGGTCCGCCCGACACTACTTCACCTAAGATTATTGAGACTTATCCAAAGCCGGGAACGCTGCAATTCCATGATAATAGATTTTCTTTTTCATTTGATAAATACATTGATAGACGAACACTTCAAGAATCGTTCTTCATCTCACCATCACTTGGTGAACTTGAATTTGAGTGGAGTGGAAAGGATGTTGAAATATTATTCTCGGATTCTTTACGAAATAATACCACTTATGTTGTTACAATTGGAACGGATGTCAAGGATACACGTAATAACAAAATGGCGCAGGCGTTCTCATTACCATTTTCGACAGGCAATAGGATAGACTCGGCATCGATGTCGGGCATCGTACATGATGATAAACCTGACGGGATAATGATATTCGCTTATCAACTTGACAGCCGAATTTCGGATACACTGAATCCTTCCAAAGTAAAGCCAGACTATCTGACGCAAACCGGGAAAGATGGCTCGTTTCTTCTTCCCTATTTGGCATTCGGAACTTATCGTGTGATAGCCGTCCGGGATGCTTATAAAAATTTACTGTACGAGCCGCAGATAGACAAATACGGTACGTTTTCATCAGATATCATGCTAAGCTCCGATAGTCTCCATCGTATTGGGATTCAATTTCGATTGATAGAAGAGGATACTGCTGCCCCATTTCTCTCAAGCGCTCGTGCAATAGATTGGAGTCATGTTCTTCTCCGTTTCAGTGAATCAATGGAGATCACCTCAGGTAATATTGATAGTGTTTCGATAGTTGATACTCTTTCGAATACTTCATTAAACGTATTTGATTTTTCATTTACAGAAACACCTTACAAGGAAGCTCAAATAGTAACTGACAAACAAGAGATTGACCGAGTGTACCGGGTCCTTTTGAATGGCTTCAAAGATGTAAAAGGGAATTTGATGAAAATCCCGACAAATATGGCTGAATTTAATTCAAGTTTAAATTCCGACACCAGTAAACCAGAAATGAAAATTAAAAATATAAGGAACAATTCGAAAGAAATTCCTATCGACGATACGATTCACATTCAATTTAGTGAAGCAGTACTGGTAAAATCTTTTGAAAATGGTTTTAAACTGACTGATTCGCTCGATAAAAAAGTTGAAGGAAGATTTCGTTGGCAGAATTCAACCGAAGCATTTTTCATTCCTTTGAAGAGATTTTATTTAGGTATGTGGTACACAATTAAAATTCAATTGGATTCGGTGATTGATTACTCAGGAAATTCGTTCAAAGACAGTATCTCAATATTAAAGTTCCAGACTGTGGAAGAGAAGGTTTTGAGCAGCATAAGCGGAACAGTGATTGACGAAAACCAGAAACAGAATATTCTTGTCAATGCGATAAATATTTCGAAGAAACAAACGAAGCCGTATTGGCAGGTGGCTGACTCCATCGGAAAATTTTTATTTGAAAATCTATTTGAAGGTATGTACATACTCTCAGCATTTCATGATGCTGATAGTAATGGAAGCTATTCGTTCGGTAAACCGTTCCCTTTTACACCCGCTGAACGATATTCAATTTATTCAGATACTTTAAAACTGCGTGCGCGCTGGCCCCTCGAAGGAGTTAACATTCGCTTGAAATAGTTGCATTGGTTTGTTAACGAGGATATGGTTTTCTTTCAGCTTCAATCAATGTATCGGGTGGGCGGGGAGGCGGATTCTTAATTATCTTGTCAGGTACGATCCAGGCATCTTTGTATCCCATTCCATTTAATTTCTTCATCATGGCAGCGGCTGAGGTTCGATCAAGATAATTTCCAACTCTAATTTTATAATATGGTGCATCATAAACAATATAAGTCCACGTATCAGAGAGACGATCTGTGAGCTCATCTCTTAACCGATTCGCATGTTGAATATCTGGTGTAAAAAGAACCTGAAGTCGGAAACCCTGGATAGTTTCGGCTGGTGAGATTTTAAATATTTTTTCTGCCTCAATAATATCTTTCTGTCGTTTTACCATTTGAAGAATTTTGTCAACATCCTCATCGTATTCAGCAGGATCGAATGTTTTTTCATACTTTGCAAGAAATTCATTTACCTCATCTTCAACTCGTTCTTCTTTTTTGATTTCTTCACCAGTTTTACAGCCTGAGATAAATGTAATCATTAAAAGGAGAATAATGGGAAAGATAGTCACAGTTTTTTCCAAGTGGAGATAGTGAATCAAGGTATTATTTATTCTCCGATACCCAGGCATCTTTGTAATCATCAGGAAATTGTCTTACAATCTCGTCACGAAAATTTCGGGCTTCTTCCTTTGTATTAAAATCGCCGATCATGACTTTGTAAAGGTTGTCATTTTTATCGTGGATAGTATAAACATTAATGTTGTATCGTTCCTTAGCGATGGCAGCAATCCGGTCAGCGTTATCCGGCATTTTGTGAGCACCGATCTGGACAGAATACATTCCTCTCGGTCGCTTTAAATCTGAGGATGAAGTTTTGGATTGATAATTTGGTTTCTGAGTGTTTTGAATGTCGACCTTCAGAGTGTCGACTTTTTGTAAAACGTTCGTTCCTCCTGTTGGGGGAGTTTCTCGGTCTTCCGTTGCTTCTTCTGAACTTGAACAACCGTTGAGTATAGATGCTGTACTAATAAGAATACTCAGAATTAAATGTTGAAGATGCCTCATAATATCCTTCCTTTCATATGAAACTAATATGATTGAGTTTTTGATATTTCTTTTTGTTGGGTTTCAATTTCGCCAACGACAATTTTAACGCTTGCACTTGCACCGATGCGATCAGCACCGCTTGCGACCATAGCTAATGCTTCTTCGCGTGTACGTACGCCACCTGATGCCTTCACACCCATAGCAGTACCAACGACTTTTCTCATAAGAGCTATATCACCAACAGTTGCTCCTCCTTTTGCAAAACCGGTTGATGTTTTTACAAAATCGGCGCAAGCGCGTTTTGCAAGTAGGCATCCTTTGATTTTTTCTTCATCAGTCAGCAATCCTGTTTCGATGATCACTTTAACGAGCGCTCCATACCGTCGGGTTGTGGTTGCAACAGCGAAGATATCATTCTCAACGTAATCATATTCACCCGATTTCAACATACCAACGTTGATTACCATATCTATCTCTTTTGCACCATCACGTATAGCGTGTTCTGTTTCGAACGCTTTCGCAGCTGTTGATGTTGCGCCTAAAGGAAAACCAATTACTGTACATACTTTTACCGATGTATCTCGTAAAAGTTTGGCGCACAAAGGCACATAACTCGGATTAATACAAACGCTGGCAAAATTATATTTCTTCGCTTCATTACATAATTGAATGACCTGCTCTTTGGTTGCTTCAGGTTTGAGGAGTGTATGATCGATCATTTTCCCCAGCTCAGATTCGATACCTCCTGCAGCTTCAATTCCAATACTTGCACTAACACGCTCTGCACCGTTTTTAACAATATTCTTGACGCCATCTTTATTATGGATAACACAAAGTCCATCGGTGCAGATACCATCTTTACAAGTGATTCCTGGTCGTTCTCCTAAGATTGATTGAATGATACGGTCGATTTCTCGTTGATGCATTAATACCTTTTTTTGTGTTTTTATCTTAGAATTAATATACGATTTTCCATGAAAGAATCAAATGCTCCCTACCGGAGCAGGAGCATTTTCATTATTTTGGTGAAATTACCTGCATTTAGTCGGTAAAAATAAACTCCGCTCGGTATCTCACTCGCAGTCCACTCCACAGATTTGTAGCCCGCATCTTGCATTTCATTAACAAGCGTTGCAACTTCTTGACCAAGAACATTATATACTTTCAGTGTTACCCAATTGTCAATTGGCAATTGATATTGTATTACTGTCGATGGATTTAAGGGATTGGGATAGTTCTGGTAGAGTGCGAAAGCTTTCGGAACATTGCCTCTCGCTTCAGTCAACTCTGGTGGCTGTGGTGGAGTTTCTCCATCTGAAACAATCCTGATTCTGCCTGTGGCGACAGATTCGCCGCCACTTCTGAGAATCAACTTTCCATTTTGATTTGACTTCACCCAACAACCCTTTCCAGGGTAAAGAGTATCTATGATTAAATAAGCGTTGTTGTATCCAAAGAAGTTTGATGTAACGATACCTGGTGGGTTTGAAGTAATTGTCGCTGCAGGAATTGGTAAACTGATTGACCCAATGAGATTCCACCCTTCTGAAACGTCAAGAGTATCTTCAAGGCGATGATTACCATAGATATTGATAAACTGTGATGAGTTGAATCTCATCCAATATCCTTTTCCATAGGTTAGCGTTGTTTCAGCCATATAGATTCCCTGAAATGCAAACGCTTCAGAGATTGCTGTCGGGAAGAGGGTTGTCTTCTTTAGATCCTTGACGGTTAGTGGTACTGATAATAAATTCCATCTGTTGTTTAGTGAAACTGTAATTGGTGGTAGCGAAACAGAATTACGAATCACCGAAACAGAATGATCATTAAGATTGGTAACCGCAAGCTCGGGTCTGCCATCATTATCAAGGTCACCAGCAGCTATTCGGAGTGGAAAGGATCCAACCCTATAGCTTATTCGTTGTAAAAAAGAAGTAGGTGTAAAAATAGAATTCACTGTTGTGTTTTTAAGAACAGTAACCTTTGCATTGTAATAATCCGCAACGACCAGATCAGGTTTCCCATCTCCAGTTATGTCGCTAATTACAATCGTAGTTGGCGCTCTATCTACTGCGTAAGAACCACCAAATGCAAATGAGATTGTCCCAACTGTGCTTGTGTTCCTATAAATTTTGATACTATTAATATAACCAGTAGAGACTACAAGCTCAGGTTTACCATCCCCATTGAGATCTCCGATTGTTACACTTTTGGGTGGAGTCGATGAAGTAAAAATTTGTTTCGCAACAAACGAGATATTACCCCGTGTGCTCGTATTTCGATAAACTGATATTACACTGGTTGCATAATCAACAAAGACCACATCAGGTGTCCCGTCCCCGTCAAGATCGCCAATTGCTATATCAATTGGTTCCTGTCCAGCATCGAAATCGATCTTCGAGGCGAAAGAAATTACTCCGATTGAGCTAATATTTCTCAATATTGTGATTTTTCCGTTGCTACTGTTATGGCAGTTCATAATTAAATCAGTCTTTCCATCTAAATCGAGATCTGCAGCGGCAGTGGTCCTTGGGTAGCTCGACGTGACAAAATCAATCCTCGATGCAAATGAGATATTTCCAGTAGTGCTCATGTTTCTTAACACTGATACTGTATGATCGTCGAGATTGGGATTCGCAATATCCAACTTTCCATCACCATCCAGATCTGCTATAGCAAGATCACGAGGATTACGTCCTATAGTGAATTGTAGAGGAGCGGAAAAGGAAGTTGGTCCTATGTCTCCAGTTGTACTCATATTGCGAAGAGCCGAGATAGTGTTACCGCTACCTGCATTTGTTACTACCAAGTCTGATTTCCCGTCACTATCTAAATCGCCCATTGCAATACCCCAAGGTGAAACCCCTGCGAGAAAGCTTACGCTTGAAGCAAACGAACAAGAATCGAGAATATTGCTTGTCGGAAAAGTCACGTTAAACGGCAATGTTGAGTACGCTGTGTGATTTCCTGTTGTAACCGATAGTGGAAAGAACGCAGCACCTGGTGGAGCTTTCACAGTAAGAGATGTATTACTCGCCTGTAGGATATCCTCATCTGGAACTTTCGTTGGTCCAAAGTAAACAATATTGTTCGAAGGAATATTATCGAAGTCGCTTCCATAAATTGTAACTGATGTTCCTATTGGACCAGAAGAAGGAATGAATGAGGTTATTCGAGGAGGAGTTCCTGCTTCTAATGATACGACTATTGGTAAGCCAGGCAGATTATGATAAAAAGAGAGAGTTGCACTCTTTGCACCAGGTGTATTTGGTGTAAATGTAACATAAAATTTCTGACTGTCTAACGAAGGTATTACAGCACTTGTTGGATTGACAGTGAATTCACTGCTGCTGGAAGATACCGATGAGATTATCATTGAACCTGTACCAGTGTATGTAATGGTAACACTATCCACTTTACTCATTCCAACACTCACGTTTTCAAAAAATAGCGCGGTCGGCATTAAAGAAAAGAACGATTGTACAGGGATGGCATTTTTTAGCACAGCGACTTGATCCTCGAAGAAGCTTACCACAGCGATATCCGGTAGCCAATCGAGATTGAAATCTCCTATTGTAGCACTACTGGGTGCAAATCCACCCGCAAAATTAATTCGCTGAGCAAACGAGCTCGAATTGATAATTCCCAGCGTGCTTGTATTTCGCAAAACTGACACCGTGTTGGAAAGTAAGTTTGCTGACACTACATCAGGTTTACCATCACCATTTAGATCGCCTACTGAAATGGTTTGTGGAGCCGAGCCAACTCCAAAGTTGACAGGCCCGGTAAATGAAATGGTTCCGCCAGTGCTAGTATTTTGTAACACAGCCACTGCGTCATCTCCTATATGAATGAGATCTGATTTCCCATCTCCGTCTATATCTGCGATTGCAATACCAGACAGAGATCCCCCTCCTGGGAAATCAAGTTTCTCGGCAAGCGAAAATGTTATATCTGTACTATTATTCCGAAAGACAGAAAGTGTGTTTTGATACTGATTAGTTACCGCAATATCTGGTTTACCGTCTCCATCGAGGTCGCTAATTGCAACATCGAAGGGCCTATCTCCAGTTGCAAAATCAATTTTAGGCGAAAAAGAAAAATTTCCAGGTGTGCTCGTATTCAAAAGGATAGAAACTGAATCGCTATGAAGATCCGCTACAACAAGATCGGGTTTTCCATCGGTATCAAGGTCTCCAAAAGCTAATTTGTTAGGACCTGTACCTGTTGTAAAATCAACATTTGGAGCTAATGAAATGATTCCATTTGTGCTTGTATTGAGAAACACTGAAACCGAATTACGGTCATTGTTTGTTACGGCAAGATCTAGTTTCCCATCACTATTTAGATCAGCACTCGTAACAAAATAAGGCGCACCAGGGGTAGTAAAATCAACCATCGAATCAAATGAAACTGATCCGCTCTGTGTCATATTTCTCAACACAGAGATACTTTTTCCTGTTTGATTTGCTGAGACAATATCGGGCTTACCATCACCATCAATATCTGCAACTACGACACTAGAAGGGCTTCCGCCTAATGCAAATGGCCCTACAGACTGAAAAGTAGTCGGTCCTATGGTACCCTGAGCAGGAAATGTCACGTTGAACGGCAAATGTGTGTATGCAGTCAGATTGTTGACGGTTACACTAATTGGCGTATATGATGCGCCAACCGGAACCGTGACAGTCAGGTGTGTAGAACTTGCTGTCGTGACAGTTCCTCTTACCGCACCGAAGTAGACGATGTTGTCCGAGGGAGTTGAACTAAAGTTCGTACCAGTAATAGTTATTGCCGTCCCAACCGCCCCTGAGGTCGGGGCAAACGTTGTGATAGTTGGTATCTGTGTAAGACTATCATTAGCAGAAAGTACTAGCACCAATGATAGTATTCCGGCTCGCTGAAGGAATCTTGACATGACATCTCCTTTAATATGATTCAAGCTTTTTAAATAGTGAAATTTAGTTACATATTATTTTCAAAGATTCAAAATTTTGCTTCAATATACAATTTTTATAGGAAGAATCAATTGCTCCCTATCGAATTAAAATCATCTTCTTTATGGAAATATATTTTCCAGCAGTTAATTTATAGAAATATATTCCACTCCCCATCCCACTTGCATCCCACTCAACCGATTTGTATCCTGCATCCTGAAACTCATCAACCAGCGTTACGACTTCTTGCCCAAGCACGTTGTACACTTTCAGTGTTACCCAATTGTCAATTGGCAATTGATATTTGATAATTGTAAATGGATTGAAGGGATTGGGATAGTTCTGCTCAAGGGAGAAGTCATACGGAACGTTGATGGTAGGTGCTTCTTTCACGCCCACGAGGGTTGATACGTCCACGATGCTTCCGAAAATGCTGTATCCTTTGACTGGAGGTCGAACTTCAGACCAGGCAAAAAATACTTTATTATCACGTATTGAGTAAGTACCATTTTTCTTGTTACCACTCGTGGAACGATGAATGACAATGGAGTCCCGGTCTGCAATTCCGTCGTTCGAGAATGCTTTCGCATAGATCGTGTTCGACTTTCTAAACACGACAAGGAAATATCGTGGCGTCAATTTGCCGTAAGTGATCTCATCGGGTCTACTTGCGAGCAGGAACTTGCTCTTGAGCGTATCGCCAGCAGTTGAAACGATAATACCGTAGTATGACTGGCTGTATTCTTCAAATGTGATGAATAGGAATTTCTGGTCTTCAAGGTGAAGTGCAGCATTCATGGCAATAGCATCCGACAGCGGTTGAAGTTGGTTTGAGTACAACCGTACCTTATTACCAAAGTGAACCCAAAACGAGTTTGGATCGTTGACGGAGATCTTAAGGTTGTACACGTAATCTTTTGCTGCGACTGTCGTCTCGTCGATTTGAATGCCACTCTTGTTGAAAAGCTTCAGCCGGGCATTGCCGTGATCTGTTCGATATAATACGAGGAACGTGCTGTCGGTAAGGATTTTTACCTCACCCGATGTACCGCCGCAGGGTTGTCCCACTGCTACCGTGTCTCGCCTGATAACACCCCAATTACCATCGTAGATCGTGAGCCCGAGCGTATCCTGGCTTGGTACTCCTCCTCTCAGCCACAAATTTACACACGTTCGATCAGAGAAGAACTCACTCGTTTTTCCCTCCAGTGTTATTTGTCTATCTACATTCGTCCCATAGATATTTACCATCTGTCCGGATATTTTTCTCTCATCCTGCCAGATCACGAAGAAACGACTATCATCAACGGGCGTGACAAGTGGGGCAATCTCGTTGCTACCGGATTGATCGTCGTTTAACTTGATGCTTCCGATGGGAGTCAGGTTCAAGAGTGTTGTGAGATAAACATCTGTGGCATCATGTGTGCCAATCTGAAATGTACTGTCGGAAGTTTTGATAAAGCTATCCCCTAGGCGGAAGTAATGAGTCGTATCGATCCGAATATCCCCAATTGGAATTCCGTCTGCATTGAAGGTGTACAATGCGTTGAAGTATGTGGTACCGTTGTTATGCCACTCGGCGTTGGTCAGTAGAATATCGAACGAATTGTTTTTCATGGTAGACACAGAAAAGTTGAGGATATGAATTCTACCACCTGTCGTATGAGGGATCGGAAGGCACTGAACGTTGTCGAGTTGATTTCCCTTCCGGTCGAACTTGCGGAAGTACATGATAGCCGAATCACGGTTGATGATAAAGACTTGGTAAGCGGTATCAGAGATCGAGATTGTCTTTAGCAGAGGAAATATATGTATTCCAAAATAGGTCTCCGTTGTGTCTATCGGAAAACCCAGGGGCTGACCTGCTGCGGTCACCGAATCGCGGCGATCAAAAAAGGTTGCAAAGTAACCGACTGGTCGTTGATAATACTGGTCTATCTGGAACCACGCCAGCATATAATCGTTCTGACCATTTGAAGTAATCGAGGCAGTCGCTGCGATTCTTAAGTTGCTCATCGAGTCGGGAAATTGGTACACGATGTTTCCATGACAGTCGTATTTAGTCAACGAGATACGTCCATCGTCTCGCATGAGGAAAAGGTACTTATCGGAGGTACTGGCGCAGTGATAATCCACTCCGAGGTAGCCGGTCCCGCACCACGGTAACCTTGCGGAAGCGAGGCTCGCCGTCTTCAACTGCTGCTTGGAAGAATCATAGAACCTGCCATCAACAACAAACATATTATCGAACCAAGGAGAGTGACTTACCACTCGAGAACCGAGGACAAGAAAAGAACCGTCCTTAGTAAATCTGATTGTCTCATTGGAAAAAAGCGGGAAATTTCCACTAACCGGATTACCGCTGCCATCAAATTCTTGTGCGTAAGAGCCGGGGTCACCATCCCGATCGTCCTGCCACGCAGCAAGAAACCCGGATGTGTACTTGGGAAATATTCTGACGTTGCTCTGAACGAAAGTTGAGGGTGTATTTTCCTCACTAATGAGAAAATCCTGCACCGGGCTTCTGACGAATGTCTGTGCGACTGCGAGGAAACTGCCTAGGTACAAAAGAGCCAAAACTTGTATGATTGTCTTCATGGGATGTCCTTATCTTATGAGAAGCATTTTCTTTACCGTTGAAAATGTTCCCACATTTAATTTGTACATATACACTCCACTTGGTAAGCCCGACCCATCCACTCAACCGATTTGTATCCTGCATCCTGAAACTCATCAACCAGCATTACGACTTCTTGCCCAAGCACGTTATGAACTTTCAACGTCACCCAACTATTAACAGGTAACGAATAACGAATAACGGTTATTGGATTAAAAGGGTTCGGATAATTCTGCTCTAAAGCAAATTTATTTGGGATTTGGGATTTGGGATTTGAGATTTCACCATCCGGCGGTGGTGGCGGCATCTCTCCACCTTTTACAATTTTGATTAGATTTGATGAAGATGCAGAACCAGAAGGCGAAAGAATCAATTTACCAACCTGATTAACTTTTATCCAGTAACTTTTCCCCGGCATAAGAGTATCAGCAGGAACGTATGATCCGTCGTATTTGAAAAATTTACTTACCTGAATGTCATGTGGGATGAAAGTAGTAGATCCAACCGGAACTGGAGTACTAATCGATCCAATCATATTCCATCCAGGTAGTACATTAATCGTATCTATATTTATTTTTGAACCAATGATTGATATTGTCTGATCGCTGCTGAACTTCATCCAATATCCGATACCTTTTTGAAGCGTATCATGCCGGATATAAGTAGAACCGTTATAGGAAAATGCGTGCGATGTTGCCGTAGGAAACAAATCGGTTTTTCTAACGTCGGTGGTTATAGCCGGTAGCGAAATCATATTCCAACCTCTTTTAACCTTTATATCCTCTAGAAGCATCATCTCTGATAATGGTCGCCGCCAGACTCCGTAATTTGTTCCGGCGAAAAGATATTGACCGCTATATACGAGTGTATTGATAGTCGGATAATCTGGGAGAGTTAATCCGGTACTTACATTATTCCAGTCCTGAGAAACAATTTTCGTCATGTAAATCGAGTGACTCCAGACAGCGAAGAGATTGTCACCCAAAAGGAGCAGAGCAAAAATAATGTTATTTCCCGGGCTAAATTTTTCCCAGTTCACTCCGTGATTTGTAGAACGGTACACTCCATAACTCGTACCTGTGAAGATCAACGAATCCCTCTTGACAAGCTCATAGACGTAGGCGTTTCCCCAACCATTTGTCATTAAACTCCATGTTTCACCGTAATCGGTAGTGTAGAACAGTTGATTTTCACTAGACAAGTAAAGGGTTCTGTCATCTTCATATGATAAATAGATTCGCCCCCCAAATAATGAATCAGATGGAACACGATTCCAGCTGACTCCCCCATCATCAGAACGATAAAGCATTCCATCAGGATTTGTGAAAATGTATCTATTACTTTTTAGAATTGATTGAACACCATAATATGCTGATAGAACTGTCGTCCAAGTATTTCCATTATCATTAGAACGGGATACTGCCGTTAACGGATCATTGCAAAAAATGCAATCCCAATTTCCTCCCACAAGAATAGTATCATCAATCGTCTCAATAGTGGAAACTCCAACAATGTTTGTATTTCCAAGTGTGCCCCAGTGAGTTCCGTAATCAGTGGAACGATATACAAAACCCGCACCTGCAAGTAAAGTGTTCTTTTGTTTTTTAAGTGTATACACGGAGTTTGTTAGACCAACATGTGACCACTGTGGATAACAGTAATCTTGTACACTAAGCATAACAAATAAGCTCAATGTCAGAACAAAAGAAAGGGATTTCATAGCATTGATAAGCGTAGAATATTTCATTCTCATTTTCCTTATTTTATTAACAAAGTTTTTTTCACGTTTGTATATTTACCTGCTATTAATTTGTAAAAGTACATGCCACTTGGTAAATTACTCGCATCCCACTCAACCGATTTGTATCCTGCATCCTGAAACTCATCAACAAGCGTTGCAACTTCTTGCCCAAGAATATTATATATTTTCAATGTTACCCAGCCACTAACAGGTAACTGATAACGAACAATAGTTGTTGGATTAAAAGGGTTCGGATAATTCTGCTCAAGAGCAAAATGTTTTGGAATGGCTGGGTCTTTTACAAGTGCTATCGACAACTCTGCTTGAGTCGGTACACTTACGCTTCCTTTGCCCTCCATGACACAGAGAATCTTCCCATTCTGCATTAAAGTAAACGCACGATTGGTTGGTTTGACGATTTCCCATTGAACCCTTACAGGGTACTTTTCGCTTGTAATATTTATGGGATATTCATATATGATATTTTCAGCTAACTCAGAAGGATAAGTTGCAATCATTCCGTCAGTGTGTGTAAACCTTGCATCGAATACAGGCATCGCGGGTGGAAACTCCCCAGTATAAATTCCCTGTTCTGTTACGATATTCTCATCTCCAAAATATAAGTTTTGTTTGTAGCGACCTGTTTTATCCACAACAATTAATTTGTTGAGCCCTGAGTAATCTGGTTCGGTAAATTTTGTCAGCGAGGGTGAGGCACGCAACCGTAACGTACCAGCAGTATTCACCTTTACCCAATACCCACGGCATGGTTTCAATTTTTGTACAAGCTTATATCCTTCATCGTATCCAAAATAATAGGAGATAACCATTCCCGGTGCACTTTCCTCGATCGTTGATATATGTACAGGTTTTGTAATCGTGGCAATGATATTCCATCCGGCTATAACTGTATCGTAGCGATCATAAATGGGGAAACCAGGCATACCTACATAAGAATATTTTGAAAATTTTTGGAAGAAACCGCCACCAAATCTTAGTGTTGGGGTCGGAACATATGATCCAACGTATTTAAAAGGATCTCCTAAACCATACGGAAAAATTGTTTTTGGATCCATCGCCCCAGGTCTATCCGTACAAATCGAAAGCAATTGCCATCCTTCATCAACATAAAGAGCTACACCAGGCCAAAACTTTACACACCAATTCTCCCGTGGTTTGGTTTCTAAAGGAGATCCATTTCTATTGAGGAAAACATACCCCGGCTCAGGTCCACTTAGATGACACGAATCTTGCTGCATGCCAACTAATGCTTTTTTATCCAATTCGTGATAACCCAGATTGTCAAATTGAAATTCAATCGTTCCATTACAATGATTTAATACGACACGGAAAGTAGTAACATCGGGAAGAATGTGAGACTCAACGACGGTACCAAGGGAATCCCATTCAACAATAAACAAGCAACTATCTCCAGCATTGTCAAATCTAACATGGCCAAATGTTTGTGGTGTACTACCAGTATCTGCAAGAGCTAAATCAGCCCAAAGTGGTGCAATGAAGTTAGGCGGCATTTTGTCAGCATTTACAATATCCCACCGTCCATGACGCTGACGCATAGGGAAATCCCATCCTGAAGTGTAATATCCATTTGAATTCACATCAATTGTATCGGTCGGACTTTTCGAGAGCGCTATTGCACCGTTTACACCAATCCATGCGTAACGTACTGTATCACCAAAGAACTGGAAAGGTCCACCAATATCAAATGGTCCAGCAGTGCCATCATCTTGAGGTAAGCCAGTACTGCCGGGTGGATTGAAGAATGAAGTATAGGGTATATCAGTTCCTGAAGTGCTAATGTTTTTCGGAGTACATACGTAACCCGTATCTATCCAGTAGTATGGATTATAAAATTTAAAAACTTTATAAGAATATGTAGCACCTCTTTGCCGAAGTCCTTGATTATCCTCTGCAGTAAACCTGTATCTAACCATTGTGCCCGTTCGTAGTCCCGGTAAAGTTCCACACCAAAAATCACCAACACCTGAATATGTCATAGGTGTTTGAATCAAAGGACCGGATAGTGGCTCATCTACGTTAATCATTGCTACCGCATATTCAATGTAAGCGGCTGCTACACCCGCACTTTCAGGATTAGCATAATCACAATCGAAAATTTCTACATAAATATCCCTTGGTTTGGTTGAAAAGGTGTGACCTAAATTTTCAATCGGAATTATCGCAGGAGGTACATTTGAATCTGTTGTCATCGAAAACCACCAGGCAAGTGCGGAGGAGTACATCTGGTTATTCACAAAAGGGCCACGGGCTACCCAACCTTTTTTCACTGAATCAACAGGAAAACCAGCGCAATTATCAGCTCCTCTATCATGCTTATAAAATTTCCAAAATCTTGAGGGCCAATTAGGGTCATCGTACCATAAAGGTTCATCTGTTCCTCCGGCTAACCATCGGGTAACATCAATGGGCCAGAATGAATAAGGAACTCGCATAGTTACAAAAAATATATCTCCTTTATTGACTGGAAAGTTATACCCATAAATATTAAATGGGAGAACATTTATACCTGGTCTGACATGAAACCAGATGCCACCATCTATCCAAAGTTCTTCGCCAAGAGGATCAAACGTTATAAGTCCATTATGCGCTGTTGAGACCCAATTTGTATCAGTGGCTTCATCTTTATATGGGGAAATACCTTGATCATAGAGGTTAGTATTAATGTAATATCCCCAATTCATACATGGTGGTGGATATGGTGAGTATCCGGGACCTCTACCTGGATAAATATTAGATCTGAAAACTCGTATACTTACTAATGAATCCCGAGCGCCTATCTCATCAGACATAAACCAATACAAAGTGTCAATATTTCCAGATGCAGGTGCGATATACCACATCGCCATAACATCTAAATGATATGCTCCGAAATTAACACTCATAGGAAAATGATATGAGTCAAATCCCCATACAAAATTCTCAGGGCATTGAGGTGGTAGCCATTTGTTTAGGTTTAACGACTTCTTCACAACGTCAATTGCATTTTCATTTTTCCCAAGTGGTATAACTTCGTTGTTGGGATTTATGAGAAGACGCTCCTGTGCAAAAGCGACAAAAGTCGTTAGCAAGAAAAACAATAAGTACTTTTTCATAATGAATCTCCTTGAAAAAGTTGTTTTGAATAATTGTTTATTCATATACAAGTTAAGCACTAATTCTGAAATTGTCAAGCTGTTATCGCTATGAGCGGTAAGATGAGTGTGGAAGATACTAAAGCTTGAATATCACTCAATATTTTCTTAGATTGAATCCATAATTAATTAAAAATAGAGAGTTAAGGATATACATGAAACGGTACTTTCTTTTAACAAGCATTTTCCTATTAAGCTCGACAATTATATTTGGACAGGGAAATACAACTTATGATTTTCTCCGGATCGATGTGGGTGCACGCTCCGCTGCGCTTGGTGGCAGTTTTATAACTTCTACAGACGATCCGAATCTCATTTTTTATAATCCAGCAGGGATGGCTACTCTGAGTTCAACTCAACTCTCGGTGGGTTACTATAAGCACTTGTTGGATATAAATGCAGGATACGTAAGTTTTGGAACAGCGATTCCAAACTTTGGCAGTGTCGGTTTGGGAATTATTTACATAAACTATGGCGAATTCGAGCGAACGGGTGAAGAAGGTCGAAATTTAGGAAAATTCGGCGCTGGGGAATTTACATTTACAGCGGGGTATGCCGATATATTATTAAGGAAACTGAATTATGGCTTTAATGTAAAGTTTATCTATTCTTCGATTGCAGAAGTCCATTCATCCGCTGCTGCTCTTGATTTCGGATTGCAATATTTCCTGATTCCAGATCGTATTATTATAGGAGCAAGCTTATTGAATTTCGGTACTCAGATAGATCCTTATGTCAATACAAGAGAAGACCTTCCTCTGGATATAAAAATAGGTGCATCAATATATCCCGAACACCTTCCGGCAGTGGTGATGATAAATCTGCATAAGCTAAATGAGGAGCAAGACAATTTTCTCACACGGTTCAAACAATTTTCAATCGGAGTAGAATTTACTGAAAGCCCTGTCGTTAAGTTACGATTCGGTTATAATAATGAACGGAGGAGTGAATTGAAGCTTGAACAAAGTGCGGGCTTGGCTGGTTTTTCTGTCGGTGTGGGTTTTGCTAAAGATATCGTATCAATAGATTATGGTTATAATTCATTAGGTAAGATTGGGGCGATGCACAGGATTAGTTTGGGACTGCGATTAGATTAATGATGAATTTTAACCAAGTATACTTTCCATCAATTGTTTACTGATGTAAAAGAGCAGCATCCCTCCAAAAACAATCAAAGGTGTAATGCGATTTGTGGAGCGATTAATTTCGGGAATTAAGTCACTCGCGCCAACATACATTGCCGCACCCGCCGATAGTGCAAATGCAATCCCAACCGCTTTTTGATCAACACTCGCTAATAGGAAAACCAGAAGAATACCAAGCATGGTTGCCACACCAATAGCGAGAGACGCAAAAAAAGCAGTCTTTCGTGGGTGATTGGCTGATAGCATCACCGATGCTACGGTTAAACCTTCCGGTATTTTATGGAGAAGAACTGCGATGAATATTAAAAGACCTATCGAGAAATCAAAATTCATCCCGGCGGAAATCGAGAAACCATCGAAGAAAGCATGAATGAACAGCCCTGTGAATGCAGAGAAACTGGCTACCTTCGAGACCATTACTTCATGGTGAGTCTCTTCGCCAAAATGGAGATGCCCGACAATAGTATGCTCGAAGAAATGGATCAAACCAAAGCCGATAATAATGTAGAGAGAAGCTACCTCACCGAGAAGCGCCAAGCTTTCAGGAATTAATTCAAACACTACAAGCGCTAATATAAAACCAGCACTCAGAGCGATAAGGTACTCCTGTACCTTCCGGGGCCACTCCTTTCGTAAAACAATTAATGTTCCTCCAATGACCTCAGCAGTGGCAGCAATCAATCCGAATAGGATAATCGTAAGCATGTCATCCTCCTCTATGATGATCTAAAAGGGGTTTTTAAAAATTGTTTTGCTTGTTTGTGCGAATCTTGATAGTCTTTCATATCCAGGATTTTTTTGTACTGTGTAATCGCCAGATTGCGTTTGCCCTGAAGATCATATATCATTCCGATTTTCAGATTTGACAGAACCATATAGCCGGATATCTCTTTTTTGTCGAGTAATCGGGAAAGTTCATCTGATTTGTAAAAATATTGAAGAGCATCGGTGTATTTATTAGAATTCATCTCGTATAAGCCGAGATAATAATTAGCTTCGCGTTCTGTACTAAGATCGTAACCAATTTGCTTTTTCTTAGCACGATCGAAAATCTGTAAATATACATGGTGCATTTCTTCCCAGTTACCCAATGAAACATTAGCTCTGCCAATATATTTATGGAATAGAGAATTGTTCGGGAATTGGTAGTGAAGTTTTGTTGCCAGCTCGAGGGCTTGTGAATACCTTCCTTCGAAATATTGACTTGCTTGCATAAGGAAGTATGTTGCTTCGATGTTTGCATATTTTGCTTTTTCGGATGCTTCCCGAAGTTGTGTGAGACCTTTAACTTTATCACCTTTTGGAATCAGCAGCATTAAGGGCTTCACCCACGGATAAATTTCTGGTATGATCGCCGCATAATAATTATAAATGCCGATACCGAGAAGGATATCGGAATTATTTGGGTCGAGTTTATATGCTTTTTGCACAAGTGGTAATGCTTCCCGGCCACAATTTGCCGCTTTCAGCCAATCTTCACGGTTGCCGTACAATCGACCT
This sequence comes from Bacteroidota bacterium, assembly GCA_030019075.1. GTDB lineage: Bacteria > Bacteroidota > Ignavibacteria > UBA10030 > SZUA-254 > JASEHD01. The sequence goes on along the minus strand of JASEHD010000002.1, from coordinate 20,214 downwards.
TGGAATCCTAACGCTCCTCCTTTGAAAAACAAACCTGTCAGATCATTCTTATCCTTGTCCAATCGCTTCTCGCACAAGTCGATCACCTTATCCAGCATCCGATAAAATTTATCGTCATGTGCTGTGTTCTCCATGTCAGTTATTATTCGCCACCATTCGATCATCGCAAGGAAGAAATGACCGGCTGGATGATCGGGACGTAAGCGGGTTACAGTTTGAAATTCCGTCTTCGCACTGTCGAAGGAGAGATTATAAACGTATTGAATGCCTCTGCTAATATGAGATTCGTTGGTTGAGTCGCCTATCCATTGGGAGTGTGAGGGCGTGTTTGAGAGGATCCCCATGGTGAGAAGTGAGAATATTATTTTTGTGAGATCGGACATCCTGTTTATAAAAAAATAATAATATTCACATCGAATTTATATAATAAAAAGCCGACCATTTAATGATCGGCTTTTGTGTCAAAAACATATTAATGATTATCGTTTTGCCCAAGTGCCGAAGCCGGAGTTAAATGCGATTCTAATATCTACATAACGATTTGGTGCGGTATCTTGAACTCCTCCAACTACTTGGAATCGGACATAATTTCCTGCTGAGGTACGAGCGAAATAAACTTTATTATTTACAATAGGTAATCCAGGTGATGAGCGGAATTCACTAATAGCTGGCACATCCACCTGTTCATCTAAACTCGATTTTACTGTTTCGACAAATTGTGTAGTTTTCCAACCAGTGCTAATTGTTTGGTCATGTGGGCTTTTTAATAAAGGTGTTGAGTTGCTCCTTCCATCGATCCATAGATCAACTAATGTTTTGTTTACTGAACTAAATGACATTGCAGTACCAGTTGAAAATTGAAGACCTGATGGATTTTGCGAATCGAATTCGTAAATGCGTGCAGGTGCATACCTAATAGTTGGTCCCCAAATAATAATTATATCCTTGCTTACATCTTTATTATCTTTAACTGAACGGATCGAAAAAGTGTATGATTGGCCGTTTGTTAATTGAGAAACAGTATGATTAATTATAGTTTTGCCTACCTGAACACTGTCAACTAGTGTTGTACCCTGTTTCGTCATAATCCGATATCCCACAAAGAAATCAGCATCTGCGGCAGGTGCAGCAGTCCATGACAGTTTGACCGCTCCATCCATGGACAATGCTTTCAAATTTGTTGGCGGTGCAAATTCTTCGGGTGCAAGTACATCTTCCTTCTCACAACCAATGAAACCTATTGATAGGGAAATAACTGCCAAGAGTATAGTTGATAATCGGCGATTTTTTAATTTCATATAATGTCTCCTTTAAAAATAGTTAGATTTAGATGTTGATTATTTAATATTGTTAAAAAGATAAGTTTTTATTTTATCACTTGCAACCCTTTCCTGTATCATTGAATCTCTCTCTCTTATCGTAACAGTTTGATCTTCGAGTGTTTGCGAATCAATCGTGATACAGTACGGTGTACCAACTTCATCCTGTCTGCGATATCGTCTTCCAACCGCACCGCTGTCGTCATAAAACACACGGAAATGTGGTCGCAATTCCTGCTCGATCTTTTTTGATATCTCAGGCATACCATCACGATTTACAAGCGGAAAGATAGCAGCTTTAATAGGTGCTAATTTAGGATGAAACTTCATCACTACACGTGTTTCCATCTGCCCTTCGGCTGTCGGTGCTTCTTCTTCGTGATAAGCGTTGACAAGAAAAGCCATCAGTGAACGGCTTGCTCCCGCCGATGTTTCGATGATGAATGGAGTGAATTTCTCTTTCGTTTCTTCATCAAAATATTTCATACTTTTCCCGGAAAATTCCTCATGTCGAGACAGATCAAAATCTGTTCGATTGTGAACACCCTCAATTTCTCCCCAACCAAATGGAAATTCAAATTCAATATCGTAAGCGTCTTTGGCATAGTGTGCGAGTTTATCCGGTTCATGCTGATGCCACTGGAGTTTTTCTTTCTTCATTCCGAGATCTATGAACCACTGCATACGCTGCTCACGCCAGTATTCGAACCACTTATCGTCCGTTCCAGGTTTAACAAAGTACTGCATTTCCATCTGCTCGAATTCACGAGTTCGGAAAAGAAAGTTCTTTGTGTTGATCTCGTTTCGGAACGCTTTACCAATCTGAGCTATCCCAAATGGAAGCTTTTGTCTTGAAGCAGCTTGAACGTTTAGGAAGTTGACAAAAATTCCTTGTGCAGTTTCAGGGCGTAGATAAACAACCGCTCCTGAATCTTCCACAGGTCCAACAAATGTTTTAAACATGAGATTGAATTTACGTGCATCCGTAAATGTGTTTTTATTCCCACAGTTAGGACAGCTAAGAGCAGTAAGCACTGAACTTGGAGTTGACTCTGTTATTTTCTTGAATTCTTCAGATATGAATTCATCCTTTTGTTGACCTTGATATTTTTGTGGATCGAGTTCTCGTAAAACTTCTTTTTGTTTTTTAATCGAAGTCTCTTCGAATAAAGTGTCGAGACGATAGCGAGATTTACACTGTTTGCAGTCAACCATCGGATCGGTAAAGTTCTCAACATGTCCCGATGCTTCCCAAACACGTGGGTGCATAAGTATTGCCGCATCTAAACCCTCGACATCTTCACGATATGTCATTGCCTTCCACCATTCATCTTTTATGTTGCGTAGAAGCTCAACACCTAAATGTCCATAATCCCATGCACCGTTTAATCCGCCATAAATTTCGCTCGATTGAAATATGAATCCTCGTCGTTTACAAAGTGAAACGAGTTTGTCCATTAATTGTGTATCTGTATTCTTTTTGTCTTTTGCCATAATCTTAATAGTTGATTGTTAAATAACTCTGTGTTCTCAGCGACTCAGCTGTGAATTCAACGCAGAAACGCAGAGGACGCAGAGGACGCAGAGAAGTGTTATTTATTTTTTTCTCTTTATTGGTTTTTGCTCAACACGAGATTTAAGTATTAATGTCTCGAGTATATAACCATCTAATTTAATATGTATTGTAACCGTATTCTCCTTCAAATTCTCAGAACCGATTGCTCTGCCGTCATATTTTTGAGCCATTAAGTTCAATGCTTGATTGATATGCAAAGGATCAACATCTTTCGGAATCGTTACCCGGCGCTCAATGCGATTCAAATTTGTATTAGGGATTGTGAATGTTCGCTTCCGAACTTTTTTCAATTCAACATGAAATTGTGAAAGAATTGAATCCACCTCTGCATCAATCTCAGTAGCTATTGCTGAGAGATCACGATGCAGTTTCTCGATTTTATCAATTTGTCGTTGGGTAGTGGCTGCAAACAATACTATTGCCAAGATCGCTAATAGGGCAATAATAAGAAACCGAAATATTACTGATTTATCAAAAATCATTTGCCTGTAAACACGGGCTTTCGTTTTTCTAAGAATGCCTTTGTGCCTTCTTTCATGTCTTCAGTTTTAAAACAGTCACTGAATAGTTCGGCTTCATACTGTAAACCGTCGCTGAGAGGTTTTTCAAGATTTGAATTAATCGCTTTTATCGCAAGTGCAATTGCCGGCGGTGCCTTTGTGAGAATTGTTTGTGCCATTACTTCTGCTGTTGATTTTAATTCCGCTAAAGTTACAACCTTGTTTACCAAACCGATTCGGAATGCTTCGTTCGCATCTATAACATTGCCTGTCAATGTTAGTTCCATCGCTTTGCCGATACCAACAATGCGTGTTAATCGTTGCGTTCCGCCGTGTCCAGGTATTAAGCCGAGATTAACTTCGGGTTGACCAAATTTTGCATTCTCGGAAGCGATGCGGATATGGCAAGCCATAGCAATCTCACAGCCACTGCCTAATGCGAAACCATTGATTGCAGCAATTACTGGTTTAGGAAAATTCTGGATGTAACTCAGAACTTTATTCCCAACTTCGGAATAGTTTTTTGCCGCTGTTGAATCATATGTTGCAAGCGCACTGATATCAGAGCCGGCAACGAATGCTTTCTCACCGGCACCAGTGAGAATGATTACACCCACGTTTGGATCCTTTTCAAAGCTTTTAAAAGCTTGTCTTAATTCGTCAATGACTTGCAGATTGATTGCATTGAGTTTGTCGGGGCGATTAAATGTTATCCATGCGATGCGGTCGTGGATGCCTATTAGTAATGTTTGGTAGTCCATAATTTGATGTGAGATATTAGATGTTAGATGTTGGTTATTAGTTAAACTTGATATTCATTATTTTCTTCTTTGATATAAAGCGGAGAGACGTGCTCTGATAGTACTGATTCGATAAATCGGAATAGCATCTTACCGAGATGAGTGTATCGATCTAAAAGCTCATCATAAATACTTTTATCAACAAGTGATTTTGTATCATAGAGAATTTTAAGGTGAACAATTGTTTCTTGACTGGAACCAAACGCACGATGAAGATACTGAAGATATTCATTCTTATGCCTTCGCAAGCAATATCCCTCAACGATGTTAGCAGGAATTGATTTCGATGACCTCCTAATCTGACTACCTTCTTCATACATCTCAAACTTTGGGAGTGTTAATGTCATTCCATGAACTTTAAGCGCCAACTCGTATGAGAGTTTATAGATATCTAATTTTCTATATCCTGTATCTTCCATGTTTCCATAAAAATATATTCATCCTAATTCAACAAACATCTGATAACAGACATCCGATATCTAACATCTCTTACGCTACTTCCACTCTGCTTTGATCCCCAATCATAAACCGATGTACATGCGGTTTGCCGATTGCATCTACGATCTCAACATCGTTACCGAGGATGCTTCCCTCGATGCGAAGCTTCACATTTATAATTTTAGAATCACGAAGAACGATGCTGTACTCGACTTCTGCATTTCGAATAATCGTATTGTTACCGATTGATGTGAACGGTCCGATATAACTATTTTCTATAATAGCATTTTTACCGATGATCGCCGGTCCGCGGACAACACTGTTGATTACTTTGGCACCTTCATCTAAAAATACTTTGCCTAAAACCGATGAAGCTTTATCTACTTCACCCTGAAGATTCTGTTCGATGTTATCTAAGATTAGACGATTAGCTTCTAATAAATCCGATGGCTTACCTGTATCTTTCCACCAGCCGGTGATCTCGCTGTATCCGACTTTATAACCCTTTTCAATTAAATAAGTATGTGCATCAGAAATTTCTAATTCACCTCGCGCACTTGGTTTAATTTTCTTTACTGCCTCGAATATATGTTTGTCATAAATGTAAATGCCAGCAACTGCAAATTGACTTTTTGGCTTCGCAGGCTTTTCTTCAACTTTAATTATCCTACCATTTTTAATCACGGGGACACCGAATCGCTCAGGGTCTTTTACCTTTGATAAAGTAAGCCAGCAATTGCAATCGCTTTTTTCAAATTCATCAATGAATCGCTTTACACCGCCAACAACCATGTTATCGCCAAGATAAAAAATGAAATTATCTTTGCCGATGAACTTCTCAGCTATCTTTACAACGTGTGCAAGTCCGGCTGGAGTTTTTTGAGGGATGTAGGTAATTTTCACACCCCATCTTTTTCCATTTCCGAGTGCATCAGGAACTTCTTGGCTGTCGGCATTGTGGATGATTCCAATTTGTTTGATTCCTGCATCCACCGCTGCTTCGATTGCGTAATGCAGAATCGGTTTGTTTGCCACTGGAATAAGATGTTTGTTTTGTGTATGCGTAAGGGGACGGAGGCGTGTGCCGTGTCCACCACTTGCTATAAGTGCTTTCACTGTTTTACCTTTGTAATTTTTTCGATTGAACTTGTTTTTATGAACGTTCTAAATTTACGAATAATTTCATTAAAATTCTCATCACTTAATTTACCCTCTTCTTTAGCAATACGGGCTGCTTCTATTCCTCCGATAGTGTAAATAGAAAGAAATTGCGGGGCATACTCGTTCAAAGTCTTGAGGTGCAGGTCGATAGTTTCGAAATCACCGCGCATGATTGGACCTGTGAGCGCTTTATGTGCTGACGTTTTTACTACATTCTCCATTGTTGACGTCATCAGCGGACCGAACACTTCAGTCCATGATGCATTGAGATGCAATGTTCGTGTCAACTCCTCAATCGCATTTAAAAATACTGTCATATAATTCGAAGCAAATACACAAACCACGTGGTACAATGGTTTCAACTCTTTTTGAATAATAATCGCCTTCCCTTCTAAATTTTCCACTAACTGCTGTATTTCTTTAGTCGCTTCTAATGAACCATCGATACCGTAATATATTCCTTTTAAATATGATTTCACTTTTACCGTATTTTGGAAGAGGGGAAATGATTGAATTGGATGCATTCCTCCAATTAGGGCGCCTTTTTTCTCAAGAGGCGCTAATACTTCCGATGATAAAACACCTGAGCAATGGAGAATCAACATCTTTTTATAATTAAGTTTTTTCTGTTTTGCTAAATCTGCAGCAACCTGTTTAATCGAACTATCGTTAACTGTAATAAAAATTATATCAGAACTTGTTGCCAAATCAGCTAAAGTAACTCCTGCTTTATCACACTTCACAGCGTGGGCAAGTGAGAGTGCTTTGGAGCCATTTTTATCGATAATGCTTACGAATTGGTATCCTTTATGAAAGAGGGTGGAGGCAATTACAGTTCCGACTACTCCCGCCCCGATGATTGATACTTTTGGAAATCGTTTAGGCATGAAGGGCTAATATATTTTTAGAACTGCTGCAGAAAGGTAACCTACAACTGCATCACGATCACCCGTGACGTCACCTGAATTGCATTGATGAAGTATTTCAACATGATTAGCACCAAGTTTCTTCGCCGCTCTGAGTGCTGCAACCACCGGACCGCCTCCACATGCTTCTGCCCGCTCAGTTTCTAAATCTTTACTTAACTTTTTATAATCAAAGTGTGCAACGTCATCAATCACTATTTTATCTAATTTATCCGCTTCATATGCTGTGTGATAATGTGAGAGGTCGGTAGAAGCAGCGATTAATGCTTTCTTGTCCTTGAGGACTTCTGCAAGTCTATCTGCGAGATGGTAGCATAGCTCACTTCCTTGGTCGCTCATTACAATTGGAACGATTTTAAAATTTTTTAATACTTTTTGTAAAAATGGAAGCTGCACTTCGATGGCATGTTCAGCAGTATGACCGTGTGTGGATGCTTCGATTAGTTTATCATCCTTAACAAGTTTTTCCCGTATGTCTTCATCTATGGCAATATCGCCGAGAGGTGTTCGGTAAACATCACCGCTGTATACTGAAATTCCCTGAAAATATTCACGGTGACTTGGAGAGATGATCACAACCGTATCGAAAGAGGTTTGTTGAAGTAGTTTATACGCATGTGCAGCAGTCAACCCTGAGTACACATAACCAGCATGAGGCACGATGATTGCGATGAGATTTCCATGTCTGACTGAGGCGGATGGATTGATCGCTGCTTTCGAAAGCATCTGGCCAATTTCGTTTTCAAGTGTTCTTGGATTAACCGGGTAAAACATCCCGGCAACCACGGGTTGACGAACGATCATCTGTTTTTCTCCTCGCCAAAGATTTCAGCGCTGAAAATATAAATATTTGTGTCAGGTTTTTTCCAAGCATCTGCACTCAATCCAGCTTTGTGTGCAGTCTGGTTTAAAAATGTTTCTCTGTCCCATCCGTATTCGGTAGCTACTTGCGGCAGCAGCAAGCCGCGATTGTGTTCACGCTGCATAACGATTCCATGTTTACCTACTTCGATTTCGTTTATATCTTTAATGAGTCTCAATGGAGTTAGAACGGAGATTTCAATATCGATCTCTGGCATTTCATCTTGAGTAACCGGGTTAAAGCGATAATCTTCTGTGGCAGCTTTTGCGGCAACATCTTTGACAGTTTCGATTAATGGTAGAACACCTTCGATATAACCTATGCAGCCGCGCAACTCGCCATATTTGTGAAGTGTTACAAATGCGCCGCAAGATTCTTTTAATGCAGAAGAAACGCTTCGAGGTGATTCAAACTTGTTGCCTTCGATTGCCGCTTCGATTGATTTGCGCGCTGTTTCTAAAAGGATTTTTTTATCATTTGTTGAAAGCATTGCCTATATTTCCTCTGGCAAATTCTTAATGAAGTCCTAACCAATTACGTAATGAATCTTCCAATCTTTTTGCATCAGAAGAGAATAATTTGCCAACATTCCATTTATCCAAAACGAATTCACCAGATAAAAAAGAAGTTGTTCTACTGGTCAAAGGCACAACAAAGATATCTTCGGAAATATGTTGAGTGCTGATTAGGACGGCAGGTCTAATCTTGGAATCAGATAAATCTGCGAAGGGATAACGGAGAAGAAGAACATCATACTTTAAGTAATTGTGCATATACATCGTCTTCGGTGTTATTCCAAATTTTATCCAAAGATTTCTGGCTTGCTTTTACCCAATATTGAGTTTCATCGTTTTCTTGCATCAAAGTCACCAGAACGTTTGTACCCTCAGGGATATCCATTTTTTCAAGTAATTCAATTTTTCCTTCTCGAACAATTGCACGAAGTGTGTTTAACATATCTCATTTTCCTCTTGTAAATGTATGTTTATTCAAGTTAATCATGAATGCCAAAGTGCAAGCTTGACAAAAATAACGCAATACAAAATTCTTTTACTGATTTTGTCGTCATCTGCTGAAAATATTGTCTCTATTTTCTTAGTAAAATCTTAATAAAAGTTACGGAAATAATTGTAGAGATACAAGAATCCATTTTGTTTGTTGTTTTTAAGGTTTATTCTTCCCTATCAACTTCATCTTCACTAATTTATATCCATCATTCCATTATTCCATTAATCCAATATTCAATAACTACATGTCATTAATGGGCGGTTCAAAAAAATTCCCAAAATACTTTACCACTCTACGAGCCGGGGGCAAAGTTCACAAAGTATTCCTGCCTGCCGAATTGTTCGGCACTCAGGCAGGGATTTTGTTGGGTTCTTTGTGCTCTTTGCGCCTACACACCGAAGTGTTTAGGCACACAGGTGTGTAAAAACTTTGTGATTCAAAAAATTAGTTTTTGGAACTGCCATTATGTATATCAGGTATCCGCGGCATCGTGGGTGAAAGTCTCACTCCCGATGTTATTGTGAAATACTTCCTTAACCACTGTCAAAGTTTTCTGTACACATCTTTTCGATGTTTGATCCTTTCTATCGTTATCACCTTGCTGTTTGAATCGACCGAATAGACAATCCGATAATTGCCAACTCGAATTCGATAAAATTCTTCATTGGTAAGTTTCTTACATCCGACAGGAAACGGATTTTGAGAAAGAGAATCTATGCGAACTGCAACAGCATCGGTAAACTCTTTTGGGATGCTCCGAAACTCCTTTTCAAACGAAGCCCTATATTTTATCAGAAAGGATCCCATCCCTTTTCAATTTATTTTTTAGTTCTTCCCAGTCATATGTTGGTTCAGTCTTTCGAGAAGCAATCACTGCCAAATCTTCCAAGTCTTCTAATAACTCTTCATATTTTTCGATAGGAAGAATAACGGCTGTTTTCTTGCCTTCCTTATCCACAATGTATGTGGATGCTGGCTCTTTTACTTTTCCCATAGTGTTTCCTTAACTTGTGTAAACTTCCTAAATGTACTCTTTCGTCACTTAAAATACAAAATTTTATTATACTGCTTCACCGCTCATTGCTCTCCGCACTTCGCTTTATTATTTGATTCTCATCAACTTCTTTACTACATTTTCAAAGTAAATATATATGTCTTTAATATTTAGCATATCAGGTATCCGCGGCATCGTGGGTGAAAGTCTCACTCCTGATGTAATTGTGAAGTATTCATCAGCTTTTGCACAATTCTGCAATCATGGAAAAGTTGTGATCGGGCAAGATGGGCGAGTTACTGGAAGAATTATTAGTAATCTCGTGTCTTCAACATTCCTTTCGATAGGCTGCGATGTGGTCGATTTAGGGATTGTACCAACTCCAACAGTTGCACTTGCAGTAGAAAAACTTGTAGCCGCTGGAGGTATAGCTATTACTGCAAGTCATAACCCAATCCAGTGGAATGGCTTGAAATTTATCGCACAGACGGGTATGTTCCTAAATGCTGAGGAGAATCAAAAGCTCTGGAATATTGCAGAAGGGCAAAAATTTAATTATGCTGCATGGGATAAAATCGGGCGACATATTACAGACGAATCGTTCATGCAGCAGCATATCGGCGCTGTTCTGAGTTTACCTTATATTAACATTGAACAAATTAAAAATCGAAAATTTAAAATTGTTGTGGATTGCATCAACGCATCTGGTGGTAATATCGTTCCAAAGATGCTTCGTGATTTAGGATGCGAAGTCATAGAACTAAACTGTGAAGTAAGCGGAATCTTTACTCGAAATCCTGAACCAATTCCAGAAAATCTTGTTGAATTATGTAAGTGTGTGAAAAATGTAAAAGCAGATTTAGGAATTGCCGTTGACCCCGACGTTGACCGACTTGTTTTAATCACAGAAAAAGGCGAACCATTCGGTGAGGAATATACCATCACGTCAGTCGTAAAATTCATACTCTCAAAACAAAATTCCAAATCCCAAATCCTTCACCCGCCTTCGGCGGGCAAGCATCCCAAATCTCAAAACGTTGTTGTAAATCTCTCCACCACCCGTGCAATCGATGTTATAGCAAAATCGTATGGTACTGAAGTTATCCGTACACCAGTTGGTGAAATAAACGTTGCCCAGAAAATGAAAGAGGTCGGTGCGATTGTAGGTGGAGAGGGAAGCGGAGGAGTTATTCTCCCTGATGTTCACTTTACCCGTGATGCAATTGTTGGTATCGGATTGATCCTTCAACAGCTTGCGGAATATCAAGGAACAATTTCCGAATTTAAAGAGTCACTGCCAAAGTATTCAATTGTCAAATCAAAATTTGAATCCACCTCAGGCGGACATAGGAAGGATATAGATCGAGCATTCGAAACGATTCAACGAAAATATGAATCAGCAGGGATCATCAACACTGAGGATGGTTTAAAAATTGATTTTGAAGATTCTTGGGTACATCTGAGGAAGTCGAACACTGAGCCGATTATCCGTATTATTGCTGAGGCACAAACAATGGATCGGGCAAAACAACTCGTCGAACAATTCAAAAAACATTTTTAATATAATGATATGATACTAAGTAAAGTTATTGGAACTATCGTTGCGACACAGAAGAATGAGCATTTAAAGCCGCATAAAATACTGATTGTACAGCCGATTGACCTTGAAGGAAATCTGATTGGGAGGGATTTGTTGGCGCTCGACTCGGTAGATGCAGGTGTTGGTGACACAGTTCTCGTTGTTCAGGAAGGGCAGAGTGCGGCGCAGGTACTCAAAGATAAAAAAGCACCTGTGCATTCAGTGATTGTTGCGGTGGTTGATGGAATTGATGTAAAAATTGAGTGATATGAGATAACATGGGGGAAAAAGTGATTTCTGTTTTTGATCTTCTTACATTGTCTCAGATTCCTGGAATCGGTTCAAATCGATTGCGGATGCTCATATCGCATTTTGGTAATACCGACGAAGTACTTACTGCATCAATAAGGGAAATAGCGATAGTGGAAGGATTTAGTCGGAAACTCGCTTCAACGATTGTTCATTTCGTAAGAAGTCAAAAGCATAGTGAAGCAAAGAGATATGCTGAACGGCAGCTTTCGAAGGTGAATAAGGTTGAGGGAAAAGTTATAACATTTTTGGATAAACAATATCCTGAAAACTTAAAGAAAATTTATGATTCACCCCCTTTCCTTTTTGTTCGGGGAGAGTTCACAGATAAAGATATGTATGCAATTGCAATTGTTGGGACGCGCACTCCATCCGATTACGGTGTCCGTATGACAGAAAAAATAAGTCAGGAATTAGCAGTACTTGGGATAACCATCGTGAGTGGTTTGGCTCGCGGTATCGATACCGTGGCACACCATGCGGCAATTAAAACAGACGGGCGAACATTGTCTGTCATCGGATCAGGGCTGGATGTTATTTATCCTCCAGAGAATAAAAATTTATTCGAGCGAATTGTCGGTTGTGGGGCTGTTATCAGTGAATATGAAATGGGTGCCAAACCCGATGCAGTTAATTTCCCTCGTCGCAATCGTATTATCAGTGGATTATCTCTTGGTACGGTAATTATCGAAACCGATATAAATGGCGGTGCAATGATTACAGCCAATACCGCATTAGATCAGAACAGGGAAGTATTTGCATTGCCCGGATTGGTTAATTCGAAGCGTAGTCGCGGGTGCCATTTACTTATCAAAGAAGGGCGTGCAAAATTAATAGAGAGCATTGATGATATATTAGAAGAGCTTTCAACAAAGCTAAAACCCCTCATAAAACCCAAAGACCATGATGAAATAAAACAACTTCCATCTCTCACTCTATTTGAACGATCGATTTATGATGTACTCACAGAAAATCCTTCCCACATTGATTCGATTGCTGAGGCGGCAATATTAACAACATCTGATGTTCTCGTTAATCTACTTAGTTTAGAATTCAAAGGGTTAGTTAAACAATTGCCCGGAAAAATGTTCGTGAAAAATTAATTTTTCTCTTTGGAAAAACTTTTGTATAATATATAGCAATGTTTTCCATAGGCGATATAGTTATTGAAGACGATATTGCCTATGAACGTTTCGCCTGCAATCTCTCACAATGTAAAGGCGCATGTTGTACCCTCTATGGTAGTCGTGGCGCTCCGATAAGAGATGATGAGCTTCCTGAGCTTCAGTGCGCGTATCCGTTCGTCAGGCAATATTTAAGCGAGCAGCATCTACAAATAATTGAAACACATGGTTTCGTTGAAGGAGACCTGGGAAGTTTCACGACAGTCTGCATCGACAACAGAGCTTGTGTATTTACCTACTTTGAAGATGATATCGCGCGATGCTCACTTGAAAAAGCGTTAGTCGAAGGGAAAACGAAATGGCGGAAGCCGATTTCGTGTCATTTGTTCCCGATTCGGGTTACTTATGGAAATAACGAGCAGCTCAGACTTGAACGAATTGCCGAGTGTGATTCGGCAAGAATATTTGGTACGCTTAAAAAAGAACAATTATTCGATTTTGTAAAAGATGCACTCATACGTAAAAATGGAGAAGAATGGTACAACAAATTTCGTGATATATGTTTATATTATAATAACAATTCAAATCTATTGTAAGATTCAAGGAATTAAAACTTTAAATTTATGTTAAATCTCTCTCAGCGACAAACGATGCAAATGAGGCTGACACCCCAGCAGGTGCAGTATCTTCAATTGCTTCAATTGCCCGTACTTGCACTCGAGCAGCGCATCAAAGCTGAATTGGAAATAAATCCACTGCTTGAGGAGGGAGAAGATATGGAGTTGACTCAGGAACAGATTGAAGAGAAGGCGGTTCAGGAAGTTTCTGAGGAAAGCCAACAGACTGATAAAGAAAATAAAGCGGATGAAGATCGTTATACATTTGAAGATTTCATGAACGATAATCTTGATGGCTATAAAGCCACAATGATGTACAGGAATGACGAAGATCGTGATGAATATCCTCAGCCAGCCGAAGTTACCCTTTCCCAAAAACTTAAAGACCAAATCTTTTTGCTCGAATTAACGGAGCAAGAAAAACAATTATGTGATGAGATCATTGGCAATATTGATGATGATGGCTACCTCCAGCGCGAGATCGGGTTAATCGTTCAAGATATAAATTTATCCCAAGGACATACGATCACTATAGAAAGAGCTGAAGAAATTCTAAAAATGATTCAGCATCTTGAACCACCGGGTATAGGTGCAAGAAATCTACAAGAATGTCTTATTGCTCAATTGGAATCAAATGAATCTAATTCTGAACTTACTGAAAAGGCGCTGAAGATCCTTCGAGAATATTTTGAAGATTTCACGATGAAACATTATGAAGATTTGGCGAAGAATCTTAACATGACGGTCGATGAATTGAAACCGATTATTGAGCTTATTCAAAAACTTAATCCAAAACCTGGGGAAGGACAATTTACCCCTCAACAAAATTATATAATACCCGATTTTACCGTTGAGAGAGATGATGATGATTTTATCGTAATGTTGAATGACAAAAATGTCCCCCCAATCCGCATCAGTCATGGATATAAAGAACTCATGACCCGTAAGTATAAGAATGGCGCTGCTGATGGGGTGAGAGATTTCATCAGAAAACGTTTTGAAGCCGCAAAGTGGTTTATCACATCCATTAACCAGCGCCGTGAGACGATGCTGAAAGTGATGAGGGCAATAATTGAAAAACAAAGAACATTTTTTGAAACGGGTGAAAATCTCAAGCCAATGATTTATAAGGATATCACGGAAATCATCCATATGGATATCTCCACAATCAGCCGGGTAGTCAATGGTAAATATGTCCAAACGGAATTCGGAGTATTTGAATTGCGGCACTTCTTTAGTGATAAACTTACTACATCAACTGGTGAAGAAATATCGAATAAGGAAGTAAAAAATCAAATTCGGGAGATCATCGGAAAAGAAGACACTAACCATCCATTAAGCGACGATCGTATTGCGGAGATATTAAATAACGAAGGATTAAATATCGCACGCCGCACAGTTGCAAAATATCGGGAAGCGATGAAAATACCGGTAGCAAGACTTCGAAGAAAAATTTAATCATTATATCGAAAGTACCTAAATGTCACTGTTAATTCATTCAACAACTGTAATCGGTTTAACTCATCTCGGAAAAACTGTCATCGGTGCTGATGGACAGGTTACAGTTGGAAATGCTATTATGAAACAAGGTGCTCGGAAAGTGAGGAAGTTATACAACGATACTGTGCTTGCTGGTTTTGCAGGCGCAGCCGCTGATGCTTTTACGCTATTTGAGCGATTTGAAGATCGGTTGCAGCAATATCACGGAAATCTTGTGCGTGCTGCTGTTGAATTAGCAAAAAACTGGCGGACGGATAAATACCTGCGTCAATTAGAAGCGCTTCTTGCGGTTTTAGATAAGGAGCAATCGTTGATCATCTCCGGAACAGGTGAAATCGTTGAACCAGATGATGGCATTGTTGCGATTGGCTCTGGGGGTAATTATGCACTTGCAGCCGCACGCATGTTGAAAAAACACACCACGCTTAATACGCATGAAATTGTCAGAGCCTCACTCGAAGCTGCTGCCGATATATGTATATATACAAACAAAAATATAATCATCGAAGAATTATAATGAATCGAAAATTGAAAAAAGAAACTATACGGGAATTGACACCACGTGAAATCGTTCGTGAATTAGATAAGTATATCATTGGTCAGCAGGCAGCAAAAAAATCAGTTGCGATTGCTATCCGCAACAGATGGCGCCGGCTCCAGACACAGGAGCCTATGCGTGAAGAAATCATGCCAAATAATATTATTCTAATCGGACCAACAGGTGTAGGTAAAACCGAGATTGCTCGTCGTTTAGCAAAATTAGTAAATGCACCTTTTATCAAAGTTGAAGCATCAAAGTTTACTGAGGTCGGTTATGTTGGCCGCGATGTTGAATCTATGATAAGAGACCTAACCGAGTTTGCTGTCAACATGTTAAAAAGTGCAAGATCTTCTGAGGTACATGATAAGGCAGTCAGACAAGCAGAAGAACGAATCTTAGATACACTTTTGCCACCTATGAAACGGCGGCATCCTGTTGAAGCAGGTACCATAGCTGTTGAAAACGGTATTGAGTCGGACGATAATTGTGCAACACGTGATAAATTTCGTGAGAAACTTCTCTCCGGGGAAATGGAAGATAGAATGATTGAAGTTGATGTAACTACGAATCAGCTTCCCTCGATGCAAATATTCGGACCCGTAAGCATGGAAGAAATGGGATTGAACATTCAAGAGATGTTCGGAAATATTCTTCCTAAGAAAACAAAAAAGAGAAAAATGTCGATTGCAGAAGCACGGAATATTTTTGTTCAGGAAGAAATACAAAAATTAATTGATACTGAATCTATCGTTAAAGATGCACTGGAACGGGTAGAAAATTCAGGTATTGTTTTCATTGACGAGATTGATAAAATCGCAGGAGAACGTGGACACAGTGCTGGGCCCGATGTATCGCGCGAAGGTGTTCAGCGTGATTTGCTGCCTATTGTCGAGGGATCTACAGTCTTGACAAAATATGGTATGGTAAAAACTGATCACATCCTCTTTATCGCCTCCGGTGCATTTCATGTATCAAAGCCATCGGACTTGATACCAGAGATGCAAGGACGATTCCCAATTCGGGTTGAGCTAAATAGTTTGAACGAAGATGACTTTGTAAAAATATTAACATTACCACGCAACGCGCTCATCAAACAATACGCTGCCTTATTGGAGACAGAAGGTGTAAAATTAGAATTCTTAGAGGAAGGAATACGAGAAATTGCAAAGTTAGCTGCTCAGGTTAACGAGCAGGTGGAAAATATTGGTGCCCGGCGGCTTCATACAATTATGACCACACTGTTGGAAGAAATTCTTTTTGAAGCTCCGGATGTCTATGTTGGAAAGACGATAATGATTACAAAAGATATGGTTGAGGATGCTCTCAATCGAATTATCAAAAACAAAGATTTAAGTAAATATATTCTTTAGTGAACTTTATCGCCAGTTGTTGGTGGCTGAAAACCGAATCCACCGGGAGTTGGCTCGCCTTGAATCTTTATTTCGCCAAAAGTCTTTTCGAATTTTTCAATGTTATCTTTAAGTGCATTGAGCAGAAGCTTCGCATGTTGTGGAGTTGTTATGATACGAGCATGCACCCTCGCTTTCGGCACACCGGGTAGGACCCGCGTAAAATCTATAACGAATTCTGCAGGTGAATGTGTAATAATTGCTAAGTTTGAATAAATTCCTTCTGCTTCCTTCTCGCCTAACTCGATACTAATTTGCTGCGGTGGTTGATTCGGATTTGCCATTGTTATTCCTTTCAAAAAATGAAAATGCGAGGCTGTTCAAAAAGTCTTTGTGAACCTTAGTGTGCTTAGTGTCTTAGTGTTTTTCTTTTCATTAGTTACCACTAAGGCACTAAGTTCACTAAGAAACACTAAGCAATATTTACTTTTTGGACAGCCATGCATTAAAATGTTTTATTTATCTTTCCTTAACGCATCGGCTTTTTCTAGCGCTTCTTTTGCTTCTTTCAACATGTTTGCATTGGCGTAAGCAGAGGCTAACAGATCCCATGAATTTGGATCATCTTTCTTAATCTCAACAAGCGTCTCGAAATGTATAACCGCTTTTTTGAATTTTTCTAAATATGTTTTATCAATTTCTTTTTTCATATCCGTACTTTGTGCTGCTTGTTTCATTTTATCACCAAGCCGCAGATAGGCAACGCCAATGTTCTGGAGTGCTACATCGTACATAGGATCTTGTTGGATTGCTGCATCAAAATGTGTTATTGCCTCCTCGAGAGAGTCAGTCTGCATCAACAACACACCAAGATTGTACTGATAAAGTTTGTTCGACGGATCCTTTGCTACCGCCTCACGGATGTACGGTTTTGCTTCGTTTGCTTTTCCCAACCTGACATGAATGTCGATCATCGTTGCTAAAAGTTCAGCGTTATCGGGTTCTAATTTACGGGCGTCTAGTATCGCTGAGATTGCATTAGTATAGTTTTCACCAGCGGTTGTTTTATCATTCTTTGCGTCAGCATTCTGAGCTTTAGTTAGGTAGACATTGATAAGTGAAGTGTGCAATACAGGTGTTTGTTTTCTCTTTATGGCTTCTTTCAATGTTACTATCTCATCATCGTAAAGGCCGTGCGCATTTTGCGCGACCGCTAAATTTTGATAGGTGATAACACTATCAGGATTAACGATGAGAGCAAGTTGATAGCTTTCTATCGCTTGTTCTCGAAGCACGGCTGCACTTTCAGGTGAAGCTGAAATACTTTTATTGAAAAAATTTACACCCTGGTTTAAAGATTGTCCCCATATAAACTTTTTTATTTGTGTTATTTTTTCGGTGAACTCGTTGCTATTTTTAAGTGAGTTATCGAACGCATCAAGCGATCCTTTGTAATTAGTTCGCTGGACTCGTGTTTGCCCCAGAAGCCACCATGCTTCGGCATTAGTAGGATTTTTTTCGACTTCCTGAGAAAGCCACTTTTCAGCATTCTCCCAATCCGATCTTTGAATGTATAATTTAGCGCTGGTCATCTCCTGCGATGCGCACTGGAACCCAGTGATGATTGGAAAACATGCCAAAATTATCGTTAGTATTGCGATTATTGTAATATTTTTCATGAAGTTTCCTCTGTGTAGCAAAATATATTGTTATTGTTATGTGCAAATATACATAAAGTATGAAAAAGAATCAAACCCATCGTATTACGGCATCTTTTTAAAACTTCATACCGGTATATTTTGTATTTAAAATAGATCGATTTGGAAATTAGGTTATCATTGGATAATAAGCAAAAGAGTTTATATATTATCATAATTAAATACTAAATCTCTCATCATCAATCATATCAAAGGAGCAGTGCTGTGAAGAAGTCGCTATTATTTTTTTTATCTACTGTGCTTGTTTCTTTATTATTATTAGTTAGCTGCCAGCAACAGTCGATGAATGAATCACCAACAGGTATAATCTCGTCTGGAACGGAAATCCCAAAAAACAATTTCCACAAAGCAGATATACAATGGCGTATCCAAGATGCTTATATCGTTGTGTTTAAAGAAGATGTTAGTAATGTTGCCGAAGTTGCCTCACGTGTAGCTTCCGAAGCAGGTGGGAAGGCAGATTTTATTTATCACCATACTATTAAAGGTTTTTCAATTCGCGTTCCTGAGGTAGCAATCCGTAACATTATGAACAATCCAAACATTGCATACATCGAAGAGGATCAGATCATGCAAACGGTTACGACGCAAAGTAATGCCACGTGGGGATTAGATCGAGTTGACCAACGCAACCTGCCGCTTGATACAAAATATAATTACGATTATACTGGTCTGGGAGTAGATGTTTATATCATCGATACAGGTATTCGATACGATCATGTAGAATTTGTAGGTCGTGCAGTGTTCGGATTCGATGCATTTGGTGGGAGTGGAAGTGACGGTCATGGACATGGGACACACGTTGCGGGTACTGTTGGTGGGGTCACCTATGGTATTGCGAAAAATGTAAAATTGTGGTCAGTGCGTGTTCTCGATAATACCGGGTCTGGTACAACTTCAACCGTTATAGCAGGTTTGGATTGGATTACAGCTCATCATACAACAAATTCCGCGGTTGCAAATATGTCTCTTGGTGGTGGTGTATCAACTTCGTTGGACGACGCAGTAAAACGATCTATAGCCGATGGAATCACGTATGTTATGGCAGCAGGAAATTCATCAACGGATGCATGTAACCAATCACCGGCACGTGTACCTGAAGCGATCACGGTCGGCTCGACTACCAGTACAGATGGATTGTCATCATTTTCAAATTATGGTTCATGTGTCGATATTCTTGCCCCGGGTTCAAGCATTACTTCTGCATACTATACTTCAAGCACAGCAATAGCAATCATGTCCGGGACATCTATGGCATCACCCCATGTTGCTGGTACTGCCGCATTGTATCTTCAAGCAAATCCGGCTTCTTTACCCATTACTGTAGCCAATGCAATAGTTGACAATGCAACTTTAAATAAGATTACAGGTGTTCCATCTGGTACACCGAATAAATTAATTTATTCGCTCTTTGGCACAACACCAACACAACCTTTAGCACCAATCCTTATTTCTCCTGCTAATGGTTCGGTACGTATTTCAACCACTCCAACATTTAAATGGAATGCTTCTACCGATGCAACTTCATACCGCCTGCAAGTATCCACCAGTTCGACATTCAATACAACTGTGGTTGATCAAAGTGGTATCATAACAACATCAGTTACTGTGAGCAAGCTTTCCGGAACTACAGTATTCTACTGGAGGGTGAACGCAAGTAATTCGAGTGGGACGAGCGCTTGGTCGAACGTGTGGAGTTTCACGACAAAGAAAAAATAGCAGCAAAGGATTCTATTCAAAAATAAAGACAATCTGGGGAGGGCGAAGCTAATTAAGCATAGTTCGTTCGAAGGTACGGGCACTTACTTGTGAACTGATGTTACGCAAAGGTTATTGTAATCATGCTTCGTTACTACATTGCCGTAAACGGCAATGCTCATGCAAACAAAGCAT
>JASEHD010000029.1 GCA_030019075.1 Bacteroidota bacterium | reverse complement strand
ACTGAATTTTATCTGAATATGACCTTTATCACTTTTCAACGAGCTATGCAAGCTGTTAAAGAAACAGTTAATCTGTATAACGATCTTAGACCACATATGAGTATCAAATATATGACACCGTCGTTGAAATATGTTGCTTAGTAAAGTTATCAACATGTCAACAAAAGAAAGAAAAAAAGAACCAAAAAAAGAAAGAAAATCATTATTAACCTTGTCAACTTTTTTCAGGACGAGACAACACCTCTGAATAACTAACTCCTAAATCCTGACTGCGATAAAGTCTGGCTATATTGTTCCTCGACCCCGATACAAATAAATTAGCATTGTTTGGATTTCTGTAAATCTGTTCACTTTTTACATTCGCCCCAGCAGAAAATATGTACGAATTGTACCATGCTGCACCATTATCGGTTGTTCGTGCAGCATAGGAATTATCACGAGTTACTGTCCAGATATTGCTTCCATTTGCAGTAAAAGAAGATACGTTCATCTTCCCAACCTCAGTCCAGGTGTCTCCATTATTGGTGGACTTGTAAAGTGAGCTGGCTGTGCCAGCGAAAACGGTATTATTTACAGAGACAGTGATGCTTTGCACATTGAGATCTGTAAGCCCCGTCATCTTCGTCCAGGTGCCACCGCCATTGATTCCGGCAGCATCGGTCGAGCGGTACACGCCATCGTTCGTCGCGAGGAAGATAGTGTTGTTGTTCTTGTTGTAGCGGACCATACGAATCTCTGCAACGCCTGAGAAGATGTTTTGAGCGAGAGAAGGGTTTGAGCGGTTTATGTCTTTCCACAATATATCGTTCCCACCTGCTATATTCTCTGCAAAGTAGAGGTGATAATATGTAGGGTGATTACGAGGAACGATGGCAACCGACTGTAGATTCTTATTTCCGTGTGAGTACGCTGTCCATATCTGACCGTACGTCTCCGAAAACCACAATCCTGCATTGGTGGATAGCGATTGAGCTGTATTGCCTTGCGGTTGACCGCCCGGTGAAGGAGGTGCCGAGCCGCATGCCCAGATAGTTCCAACTGCCCAACCAGATGTATTATTCGGAATCGCTGAGAAATCGTTGATGTCTGTTCCTGCATTGAAACCCGGCACCGGACTCCAGTCGTTGCCGCCAAGTTGGCTCCACCAGATGGTGATTGTTCCAGTAACATTATATCTTCGACCAAGCAGCATCACGTTGTTATCATTCACCGCTGCAATTAGACGAAGGGGAACGAGATTGGGATCATCTATTTTAAGTTCCCAATCTTCACTGCCACCACTAGCATTATACCTAAGTTCACCATTTTTTGCAACAACAACTTTATCAGGTTCATTTGGTTTTACCAGCACAAGTGAAGGTGCGGTGTATGGTGCGGCGGTTACAAACCACACCGTCCCGCCATTGGTGGATTTTAGAACATAGTCACGCTCAGCAATGTAGACCACACTGCCGCTGTTATCCAACGAAATGTCTTTCACATTGGTGGTAATTTGTGGACCGTTTAACGATGTCCATGTTTGGGCAATCACTGTTGTTGAAGTTATTATTAAACACGCAGCAATTACCCAAGGCAATATTTTTTGTGTGTAAAACATCTTATTTTTTCCTTTCGAAAAAAGTTTTGAGAATTTGTTGATTAATTGCTACATTTATACAGATACTGATTTTGTCAGAATCGGGATCATCCGATGCACTCTTGGCTGGCAAGGCAGAGGTAAAGGTAAACTTCTTCAGAGCAATAACTTTGTAGAAGGTTACCATTGACTAAGCATCAAGTATCAGGGACGGCTGTAGCACACAGGTTAGATTGAATTCAACGGTTCGTATCCATTCAATCTTTCCAGATGACCGTCCCTGATGTTTTTTCATTTGCCTTTTACTCCTTTCATAATTGTTCTTAGTTATTTATACTTTGTTCTTTGTTGTACTCTAAGCTTTTCTTCTAGATTCTTGCATATTGAAACTTGAATCATGAATCTTTCATCTTCACATTTTTCTATTGTACCATTGTTTCATTTTTAAATTCTTCAATCCGTAAATCCTTCAATCTCCAACTCTCCATCATTCCATAACTATCAACACTGCACATCTCATATCGCATATCGCATATCTCACATCGCATATCTCAAAGCCATTATCCAATTCTCCACTACTCACCACTCACCATAAGTACCAATTTTCCATCTTGCTTTACTTTTATCCAGTACGCTCGTCCCGGCTCGATCAACTCTGACTGATAATAGCCGTTATTACTGTAGCCATAGAAATTAGTTGCGATTATTCCTTCAGGTATGCTTTGAACCTGATTAGCAAAAATTTTACAGGAAATCGAGCCAATCATATTCCAGCCTCGCCTGACATCAATGGTATCGCTTGCAAGATGTTCACCCTTATAATCGACAGCACCATTAGAAAGTTTAGTCCAGTAGCCAATCCCCCGCACCATACTATTCTGTGGTACATAACTCCCATCATACTTAAACAATGACGGCAGACGATATACTGAATCTGTTCTCACTGGAAGTGAGACCATATTCCAGCCAGGCTCATAGCTGATGGGCGCACTCACACATCCAAATTCTCCACGTCGGTAGAAAACACGTATGGTCTGTGGCTCGGGACTTCCCGGAACATACTGATGCCACACAACGTTAATTGCTTTTTTAGATAAAGCAACAGCTGACAATTGGGCTGTCCTTGCCGTTGGTGTGTGGTCGACAGGTGAACACCAACCCTGGTCTATTCTCTTACTCAAGCGAGTGGTTGCATGGAAAACTTCACCGGGAACAAGCTCATCCCACCAACCAACTAATCGCATACCCCCACTTACCGCAACATCACCAGGATAACCTCTTGGTTGTTCGGTAACGATTTCTTCCGTCATCCAGTTCATCGAATCGTTATCTGATATTCCTGTGCGGCTTGCAATATGGCATCCCATGATACCTAAACATCCATACTTTTCCTCGCGCCAAATCACCTGAACAGTAGAATCACCATCAGAGCCGATACAAGGAACACCTGACCAGGAACCATCTATCTCTGAAAGTATTTTCGTTTGATCCCATGTGTTTCCCAGGTCGTGCGAGAGCCGATACTCGATCTCACCCGCTGCATTGATGCCGATGATCTGCACAAGATGCAGTGCGTTCTGGCTTAGTGCAACTCGTGCAAAGTAATTTAAATCCTCATCTCTTCGCGTCCATGTTTCACCACCGTCCGTGGAGAAAAGGATTTTTTTGTGTCCGGAACTATATATTATTGCGATAGTATCATTTATGACGGAAGCCGTCCGAATTTCGCCTGCTATATCGGGACTTATATTTCGTACATTGCTCCAGTTAGTTCCTCGATTTGAACTTACGACCATTCGCATAGGTGTATCTCCTCCACTCGCTCCGCGAAAAAATATAAATACATAATCTCGATTGGCAATTATCGTCGGCCATTGAGCATTAAACGGATAACTGATCGAATTGACAAGAAGTTCTCTTCGTTCACTGAAACTTCTGCCTCCATTGATACTTTGAATATAAGGTAGACGCAGTGTATATGGACCACTCCACCACGTTACATGCACCGTATCATCCCCGCTCAGTGCAATCTTCGGCGAGTAGGCATCATAATTGGTATCCGATAAGACAATCGGTGGATACCAGAGGATGTGGCAGTCCTCTTGTGCCTGTGCAGTTGTTATCAACCACGTTACCGCAAATGTCAATAACAAAAATCTTTCTAAAAATACCATATGAACCTCACTTAAAATTTATTGAAAATTTTTTTTACATGGCTACTCGATATCTCAATTCAACAGTCTCATATATCCCTACTCGAGAGCCACCCTTTTTCTATTTCGATCTATTTCTCCATAAAGGTAATATTATAAAATGAAAAATCCAAATTCTTCGTGAAATTTTGCTAGTAATTAACTTATTGTAAAATCAGAACTTAAATGATGTTTTTTTTTGTTTTAAATTGTGATTTCATTTCTTATGAACTTAATGCCGAGAAAAGGATGAATATTTCTCAGACCAATTTTCGAATATGAGCTTCAACGCTATTTGCAAGCGCCTTAAGATTGTATCCACCTTCAAGCACTGAAATAATCCTCCCGTCGCATACCTTTGCCGCAACTTCGGTTATCATAGAAGTGAAATTTGCAAAGGATTCCTCCGTTAGATTACAATTTGCCAATGGATCATCACGATGAGCATCAAAGCCAGCAGAGATGATAATGAGGTCGGGATGATAGTTTTCTATTGATGGGAGGATTTCAGTATGGAATGCTTCGGCGAATTCTTCCTCGCCGCTTCCAGCAAACATTGGAATATTCAATGTGTAACCTTCTCCTTCACCAATGCCTTGTTCGCTTCTGCTTCCAGTACCAGGGTAAAAAGGATATTGATGTGTACTGATGTAAAATACTGTTTTATCATCATAAAATATTTGCTGTGTTCCGTTACCGTGATGCACATCCCAATCGAGGATGACAATTCGTTCAATTCCATACTTGTGCTGAGCGTATCGTGCTGCAATTGCAACATTGTTGAATAAACAAAATCCCATTGCCTTGTTCCGTTCAGCATGATGACCGGGAGGCCGAACTGCACAGAAAGCATTTTGCAAAATACCGTTCATGACAGCATCGACTGCGGCAAGAACTCCGCCAGAAGCCAATAATGCAGTATCATATGACTTTTCGCTTATACATGTATCCCCCTGATCCAGCATACTTAATTTCTGATGACATGCTTGTCGGACATATCTCAGATGCTCAATGGAATGAGCTTTAAGGATACATTCTTCTGCTGCCTCATCAATGATGAGATGCTGCAGTTTTTGCCAGAGCTGTACTTCCTGCAAATGTTTCGTGATTGCTCTGAGGCGATCAGCTCGCTCAGGATGCCCCGGACCTGTATCATGTTCTAAAAATCTATGATGATATATGAAACCAGTTTTTGATGGCATAATTAATAAACATAACGATTGTTTTTATTTAGTTCAAGTTTATTCAATAATTGTTTCTCAACCAAGGAGTTTCTATATTAATTATCATACTATTTATTTTTTCCCCCAATTTGAATGAACCAAAGTATATTTAAAGGTATATTAGAAATTGATGGAAAGCATGGCGGAAATCTAAGAGAATTATCATCAGAGATAAATCACCGCCCAGGCGATCCACGAGTTCCCTCACAAATTATTACGCAATACCGGCTTCGGGAGGCGTGCCTTATTGAATGCTCAACCAAGAAAGGCAATCGTGGAGTACCTGAAATTGAGTTTATCCGCAAAATTAATGGATTACATCCGGAAAAATGGAAGAAGGTTGAGGAATTTTCACGCCACACCGCAGTTGACCCCACTGAAAGAATCCAACTAACGGGCGATACCACCGACGTTTCTATGAGAGTTGTAGAACTCCTTTGTCCGATTGGCAAAGGTCAGCGGGCACTCATCGTTTCTCCTCCGAAAGCAGGGAAAACAATTTTGATGCAGCAGCTTGCACATGCAATAAGTTTAAACCATCCGGAGATCGATTTAATAGTTCTGCTTGTAGATGAACGACCTGAAGAAGTAACTGATATGCGCCGGACAATAAAAGGTGAAGTATTTGCAAGCTCAAACGACAGCGATAGAGAGAGCCACGTTCGGATTGCTCGACTTGTTCTCGAATATTCTAAACGAAAAGTTGAAGCCGGGAGGGATGTTGTATTACTTTTAGATTCACTAACAAGAATGGGAAGAGCGTTCAATGCTGTTCAAAAGAGCAGTGGAAGAACGATGTCGGGTGGCGTGGATATCCGTGCCTTAGAGATACCGAAAAAAATTTTCGGCTCGGCTCGCGCACTTGATAAAGGCGGCTCATTAACAATCATTGCTACTGCACTTGTTGAAACCAATTCGCGAATGGATGAATTAATTTTCCAGGAATTTAAAGGCACCGGTAACATGGAGCTTGTTCTCGATCGTGATTTATCTGATGAAAGAATATTTCCGGCAATAAATATTCCCCAATCGGGCACCCGACGTGAAGAACTACTCTTCGGTTCTGAAACAACACAATATCAGTCACTACGACGAGTGCTGCATCGAATGAAACCGAAAGAAGCTATGCTTACTCTGCTGAAAGCGTTTGAAAAATTTCCAACGAATCAAAAATTATTATCCCAGATTTCTTCACTTCGAGCAGTCGAATGACGCTCCGTCTTCCGCCTAATTTCAATTTCTGGAAGACGGTATATAGCCACGGATGGTGTGCTTTGCAGCCGTTTGAAGTTGAAAAAGAAAAACAACAGTTGAATCGGATTATCGTCTTATCAAACGGTAAGAAATTGATTGTATCATTAGCCCAGACGTCCGCCCACAGCGGAAAAGAAAAGCTGAATATCTCAGTGAATGACGTAACGACTGCAGTGGAAAAGCGAGAAATTGCCAAACAGATTAGTGCTTGCTTGAGAATGGATGAAGATTATTCGGAATTTTATCGTGAAGCGAGGAAACACAAAAACTTTCAGTGGATTCCGAAAGCAGGAGCTGGCAGACTTCTTAGGTCGCCAACTGTATTTGAAGATGTGGTGAAAATGATATGCACAACAAATTGTAGTTGGGCGCTAACGGAGATAATGGTAGGAAATCTGTGTAAGAAACTGGGACGGAAGATAGACGACTCGTCGAGAGGATGGACGTTCCCAACGGCTGAGGCGGTTGCGGATGTAACTGAGAAATTTTTAAGGAAGGAAATCCGTGTCGGTTATCGGGCGCCTTATTTGCTTGAATTGTCGCGTCGAATTACAAAAGGGGAGATAGACATCGAATCGTGGCGAAATTGTTCAATTCCGACATCCGATTTATTTAAAGAGGTTCTCTCTATAAAAGGGATCGGTCCGTATGCCGCAGGAAATATCCTGAAGCTGCTTGGTAGATATGATTATTTGGGAATTGATAGCTGGTGTCGAAAGAAATTTTTCGAGATTCATCGGAACGGCAGAACGGGAAGCGATAAAGTAATTGAAAAGTATTATGAATCGTTTGGGAAGTGGAAGGGTTTATTTTTCTGGATGGATGTTACAAAACACTGGTACGCCCAGAAATTTCCATTTTAATTGTTATTTCCGGGATTAATTTTCCCAAGTATGTCCGTGGGTCTCATGGATTTGTTTTTTAACGGCTGAACAATCAACATCTTCGCCATTCACAATGCTGTGAATAGTTTTAAGAGCAATAAATGCCCGAGCGCAGGCTGGTCGCGGTATCGTTGCCTCCTTAAAATGTTTTTCTATTACTTCGAGGAGATTATTACCGCAATGTCCGAATTCACATGACATCCAAAACAAAGCTTCCACCTTATCCTCAGACAGATCAGTTGCCCATTGTGTGTGTTTATTGATTTCTAATCGTTTTCTAAAATATTCCGTGAACATATTGTATCCCTTCAGGTGTGAGAAAAACTCCAGATTTTCTATCTAACTATTAGATGAAAATTTAGTAAAACAAACAATCAAATACAAACGGAATATTTGTTTTAACGACTCAACTGGTTGAGAATATCTCCAGTATCGGTTTTTCTCACGTATAAAAAAAGTCTGCACATCAGTCATGTGTATAGGTACAGTTTTAGAATCGACTGAATCGAAGTCGGAGGTTACAAAAAAAGGATTCAACAATTCAGTTACCGACTATGATAGCTTCTGTGGCACATCGGCAAACTTGACCAGTTCGTGGATAACATCTGAGATTTTCGTGCGGAGACCTGCCGGAATAGGGCTGCCGTTTTCCCGAAGTACTTTAAGCTTTTCGCTTAGAACTAGAGCTGTCTCATTAGGGATCGTCTTTTCGATGTAGAAAGACCCACCGTGTCTCAGTCGTATCAAAATGCGGGCGTTGTGGTCGGCAACATTCCATGGTTTAGATAAATTTGCCAGTTGTGTGACCGGTCCATACCATTCACCATGGCACGATTCGACGCAGACAGTCCCATCGTCGTGCGTTTGCCCAGACCAGATGCGCGCCTCATCATTCCAGAAAATTTTCATCGGTTCATACTTGTCTGGTTGTGAATCGTGCTTATCACGGTACCAATACAATCCAGGTTTCGAAGGTCTTTCATTTGTCCAAATCATCATGTAGCATCCTTTCTTTCAATTATTCGTTTCTCTAATATTCATCAATCTTTTTCTGTCTTATTACTGTTCTATGCGAGTCCGAGCTCCGGTTACATTTAGTGGCATTCCTTTCAGCTCTTTACCGTGTAAACCGGCGATGGCGGCTATTGCTTCCGATTCCACAGGCATCTCGACAAGACTAAATCCTTTTGAGATTTTGTTATATCTGTCCTTAACGATATTCACAAAAGTGACCTGCCCGAACACCCTGAATATATCTCGTAAATCAGCTTCCTTTACATCTTGCGACAAGTTACCTGCATAGATGGTCATATTCTATCTCTTTCTAAGTAGCCATCATAGTGGCTATGAAAACATGAATAAATAAGTAAGTGAATCAATAGGTAGGAGGAGTCCTCGATCACCTCGAACCGAGTGCAAGAATCACTATACTAATCTATGATTAAATCCACCCGTTTCCTAATTACGTTCTGATATGGCAAGCGCAATGCTTGTTATTCTTTGCTTTCTCAAAACACTCTCTACCTTCCCTGAATGAAAAATAAGCGAGTGCAAGTGTCCCAGCGGCATCGATGT
Organism: Bacteroidota bacterium; assembly: GCA_030019075.1. Lineage (GTDB taxonomy): Bacteria > Bacteroidota > Ignavibacteria > UBA10030 > SZUA-254 > JASEHD01. The sequence goes on along the minus strand of JASEHD010000029.1, from coordinate 18,559 downwards.
ACGGAATTTTTACAATCTCATAAATCGCGCTTGCAGCAAGTAATACAATCGACATATATACGCAAACCCTTGTGCACTCCGCATCGGCGAGTATTGCATCAGAGTTAAGTTGTTTTCCAACTTTTCTTTTTTGATGTATCAAAAATAACATAACTGCAATCGAAATTATCGAGATGACAACTCCCCAGAATGTTGATTCAGGTTTATGCACGATATAGATGTTGTAAATACCGGTCGTTACAAGCCCAGCAACAAGAATATAAAATGCTATACCGGTAATTCGTAATGCAGTTCGTTCAAAATTATCTTTGCAGGCGGTTGGATCACGCTGTACGCGTATAACCATGTGTGCGATACCGAGACCAGAGATCGCTTCAATAAAACTATCCACACCGAATCCAAACAGTGTAAAGCTCTCATCCTGATAACCGAAGTAAATTGAAACAAGTCCTTCGATGATATTATAAAGGATTGTGAAAATTGCCAGTAGAAAAGCGATTTTATAAAGTCGTCCTTTATCTTCATGTAAAAGTGAGTTCATATCTTATCCCAGCGTAACATCTAAGAACATCATCACCACAAATCCAATCATAACACCGAATGTTGCTTCTTTCTCGAATCCTTTCCGATGTGATTCAGGAATGATTTCATCACTGATTACGAACAGCATAGCACCGGCAGCAAAAGCTAAACCCCAGGGCAAAAATGGTTGTGAAATGCTCACAATTCCAACACCTAACAAACCTCCAATCGGTTCAACCATACCGGTCAACAGCGAAATCCATAACGCCTTACCTAAAGAATATTTTTCACTTAACAAGGCAATAGCAACAACAAGTCCTTCTGGTATGTTTTGCAGTCCGATACCTATAGCTAACGTGGTTCCATTCTTAATATCACCGCCGCCATAACCTACACCGACAGCTAAACCCTCTGGAAAATTGTGGAGTGTGATCGCAATTATAAAAAGCCAGATTCTCTTTAGGTTTTTAACATTAGCACCTTCATGACCTTTAATAAAATGTTCATGAGGTGAATATTTGTCGGTTAGGAATAAGAATAAACCTCCGAACATCATTCCAAGCACAACGGTAAGTGCTGCTGAGGTATCATTTCCGCCAGCTTCTATGGCAGGAATAATTAACGAAAAAGAAGTTGCCGCAAGCATGACCCCGGCGCCAAAACCCATCATTACATCTTGTAACTTCTGTGAGATTTTTCTCACAAAAATAAGTGGCAGGGCACCCAAAAACGTTGCGCTGCCCGCTAAAAAACTTGCCGTGAATCCGACGATTACTATTGGAAACTGACTTAAATATTCTATCATTTTTTTCTCTTCATAATGTCATGGTCTCAGCCAATTGTAGTTTCCTTAGCTTATTTGGATGATATGTCCTTCTAGTCTGAGCAACACTCCAACTCTGTGTGTAATTGCTACGAGGATGATTCTGATGGCAGTTATTTTGTCGCCACTCTAAACCCGATTTCTGGCTGATATAATTTTTTTTCAGATTCGTGGATGGTTTCTACTCGACCGCTTTAAATTCATCAATAAGCGATTGGATCAATTTTTTGACTGAAGTAATATGTGTGGCTTTGAATGCGTTCGCACCTGCGAAGGCATATCCTTTCTCGAAGTTTCCTTTAAGAGCATTTATCAAAGCGGCGATTATGCAATATGGGCTGCTGGAGATTTCACAAGTTTTGATACATTGAAACGGACATTGAATCGGCTGCTTCTTGCCTTGTTTAACTTTCTCAAGAAAATTACTCATGATAGCGCGCCCGGGCATTCCAACCGGACTATTGATGATTTCAATATCCTCGCTTTTTGCATCTATATAAGTTTGCTTAAACGCATCTGAGGCATCACATTCATCTGTAGTTACAAAGCGGGTTCCCATCTGTACACCCGATGCACCAAGCTGCATTATGTCGTATATATCTTCTCCTGTATAAATACCGCCAGCGGCAATTACAGGTATCGGTTTATTATATGCATCTTCGATTTGTTTGACTTCATTGACGACTTCCGGTATTAATTTTTCGAGCGTGTAGTTAGCATCATCGATCTGTTCGGGGGTAAAACCAAGATGTCCGCCTGCTTTGGGACCTTCAACCACGATAGCATCGGGCAGATAGTCATAATTCTTTTTCCACTTCTCACATATAATTTTTGCCGCTCGTGCCGAGGAAACAATTGGGACTAATTTCGTTGTGCTGTCTTTTTTTAGAAAACCCGGCAAGTTGAGTGGAAGTCCGGCTCCGGAAAAAATAATGTCCGCTTTTTCTGCGATAGCTGTTTTTACCATATCGGCAAAGTTCGACATCGCGACCATAATATTTACACCAATAACGCCGGAAGTTTTTTCACGAGCTTTACGGAGTTCCTCTCGAAGCCCGTGTATGTTTGCCTCTAAAAAATCTTTTGAATATTCTTTGTATAAAAGCCCTAAACCCGCGCTTGAGATAACACCTATACCACCTTCGTTAGCTACTGCTGCTGCCAAACCTGAAAGTGATATTCCAACTCCCATACCACCCTGTATAAGAGGAATAGGTATGCATAAATCGCCAATTTGTAATGATTTCATCTATTTCGATATTTTCCTTCTTATTAAGATACTCAAAATCAGGGAGAATAAATAATTAAATAGGAATTTCTTCGTGGTGGGGCTGTGGTATGAGGTTACGGTTTAATCGGATTGTAGTTTTCTTAAATTTATGGAATGATATGTCCTGACGGGCTAAGCAACATTCCAAGTCCGTACGCTAACGCAGCGGTGATGATTCCAACGGCTGTCATCTCTGCACCGCTCTTCAGCCAACCTCGACCCGTTACTATCGTTTTTAAAACACCGATTGCAAAATGTGCTATTGTGCTGATTATTAAACTTACCGCCACAGCAATCATCCCACTGGTAAAGAAAAATGGAATCACCGGGATCATTCCACCGATTGCAGTTGATATGCCAGCCGAGAAAGCTTCTCTCACCGGATTTGGGAAAGTAGATTCTGATAAACCAAGTTCTTCGCTTGCAAGAATTTTCAGCATATGTTCTGGCTGCTCGATTAATTTATTGGATAATTTTTCAGATTTGCGTGCGATGTATGCGCCCGAACCCATCGAGAGCGCACTGGCAAGTGAGCCGGCAAGTCCGGCTACTAACACAACATCGCTTCCACCTGAATAACCAGCCATTCCCGAAACAATACCGAACACTGCGTCAAGCCCATCGTTAGCACCTAGATTGCCTGACCAATCCATCCGCCTGCGCGCACGTGCCATTTCTCTCTTCCTAAAATGGATTCGAGTCGGCTTTGGGGATGAATTGGGGCCGTCTCAAATTCTTTCAGCATTTTAGTGTGGGCATGTTCTTCTTTCTGTGCTTCCAATAATGATTCGCGGTCTTGCTCGGTTTGTGCAGTATCCAAGAGTGTGGAGTAAAGTTTATCTGCATCCGATTCTCCGGCTTCTAACATCTGAGCGGCAGAGGTTGAATCGCTTTTTAAGATTACTGTTTGTCGCAGCTGCTCTAAAGGTGTCATCTTGAATTTACCAGGTTCCTCACCCAGATCTCGCAATCGTTTTGCCCAAGTTTCGGCATGTCGCTCTTCGGCTTCTGCTATGCGGATGAGGATTGCTTTTTTATCGGGATTCTTTTCATGTTCAGCTAAAGCGCGGTAATTGAGTGCGCTTAGTATCTCATCTCGCCATGCTTGATGTAATCCTTTTATAAATTTGTTTTTATTTTCCATTGCTTGTTCGTATGTTGTTCCTTGTGTGTAGCATCCTCGTAGCTCAGGGCAGAAGGCGAAGTATCCATCTTTATCTTTTTCTAATTATTAAACATACAAAAATGCTACTATTTTATCAACTAGAAAACTTTTTGCATGGCTGAATTAATCTTGTACCTGCTATTAGAACAACTCCATACGATATAATCGCTACGGCGAATACAATCATAAATCCAAACTCAATCGCAATAAAAGTTGCAAGCACAGCGCTGATGACCGACATAAATCCATTGACACCCCACGCCCACGGTACTAATGATGAAGATATTCGCGACAATGCGGCAAGCCCTGTCGGAAACGGCATACCCATGAAGAATGCTAACGGTGAAATGATCAATAAAGCGCTGATGTATTTTAGTCCCATCGGAAAATGCAGCATAAGTTGAAATAGATCGTTTAATAGCAAGCCATAACTGACGCCGAGTATAAGAATCAATCCAACAATTATTTTGATATTCTTTCCCGCATTCAACCTGTGCGAAGATAAACTACCTAATCCTGAAAATAAAAGTATTCCCGTGATGATCGCTGAGACAGAATACATTGGATGACCGAGGAAGAGAATGAATTTTTGTATCATCACAATCTCGATGAACATGAAACCGATGCCAAGCCCGCTGAAGTATAAGAATGTCCTAAGTTTATTTCCCTTGTCATTATCCGATTGCCTCAATGCAAATAATGGAAGGATAATGAAAATTACACTCAGGAAAACGAGAGCTATAAGTGTAGATAATAAAACAAGATAGCCCCAGTCCATAAGCGGAAGTGCATCCCGCCCTAACATTTCAATGAAATATGGAATGTTGCTTAGCTTCAAGAAATGTGAATAATATGGTTGATTATCAGTCGCTGGCTCGATATTGAAAATATAATGCTTATAAATTGAATCAGCTTTTCCATTAAAAATATTTGTTGCTGCATTGTAGAAGTAATCTTGTTCAAGTTGGTTGAAACGATTTACCTCATCTGTGGAGATGGTCGGGTAGTAAATTGGATCGAATGAATATTCGCTGTAGAATTGCTTCAGCAGTACGATTTCCTTTTCTGTGAATTTATTTTTCTTCAGTAGAAATGTCGCCGTTCCCCAGCTTCTTACACCAGCGAAATGTTCATCGGGATGTTCAATATTATTTTGCCGAAGCGTTTCAATTAGCATCGTTAACAGTTTCATTGCGTGGCGAGGGGGATGATTGATCCAAGTAGTGATTGCGAGAATCCCATTATCGGTCAGGCGGTCGAACATCAATCCAAATGATTCAGTCGTAAATAAATAATTTTCAAAAAGTGAATGCATCCCCGCAGCCGATGCTGTGAATCCTTCCATGAGCGGAATGGATATAACATCGAACTTCTTCTCTGTTTGTGTCAAATATGAACGAGCTTCTCCTGAAAAAATATTTACTTGTGGATATTCGGCGATTCCGGCAGTATAATTGGAATAAAGATCGCCGGCTATCTCGGCAAAGTCTTTCCTGATAAGCTCAATTATCTGTGGATTCAGTTCGATTCCTTCTATGTTCGATGCTTCTTGCTGGATTGCAATCTGAATTTCTGTTCCCGTGCCGGCGCCAATAACAAGCACATCTGATTTTGGTTTTAATCGATAGGGCAGTGTAGATGTTGTAAAATCTAAAAATGAGATTGCCGTAGTTTTTCCTTTTTTGAAGATAGCGCCTGTCCATTCGCCATCTATGAATACACCGAGAGGTGATGGAATGTCACCCATGTAATTAAGACTCAAGCTTGGTGCGTATCTGAGGGCTGAGCTTTCGAGTACATTTACAACACCCATCAGACTTATTTTTTCTTTAATGATTTTCGCATCGGGTAGCATCTGTGTTTTCGATAAACTTTTGTACTCCGACATTTTCAGCTCAATGGGGAATATTGAAAATGTAAGAACAATCATTATGAGATTGATGCAAAGAAGCGTATAGCAAATCTTTTTATGAGACTTCGCTGCATCATGTGCGATTTCTTCGGTTCGGTTGCAAATAAATGCAGCAGATAAGAAAGCAATTAATGAAACAGTAGGTATCAGTTTAAGTGGATGGAAGATAAACATCATACCGATTGCCAAAATACCACCGATAGCTGAGCCAAATAGATTTGCGAAGTAGATTTGATGTACCTTCTCCGAATATTTCATCAATGCTAATCCGATTGCACATGCCCCGCATACGAACGGGATGAACAACAATCCACAAACGAAAAGAAGCGACCAGATTTGACCGAAGTCTAAGATGATAAGATACGGCTCGAAATGAATTGATCGAACTAACTGCGGAGAAAGAATCATGAAGATTGAACAGGCGAGGAGAGAAACAGAAAACGAAAGATAGAAGCGATTAAGTAATTTTTCTCTGAAGATAGCAAGAATGACTCCGCTTGTTCCAAATCCTAAAAGTGCAATACTGATAATCATGAAAGCGAAGTGATACCACTGGATGAAAGAAAGCACACGCATCAATGAAAGCTGGTATGCGATAATCGCCGCAGAGATGAAACCCACAGAGAAACTGATGAGCTTCATTTCTTTGATCCTCGCACGAGAGGGACGAAACGCACGGGGATAATATTTTTACTTCGAACTTTGCCGTCTTTCTTTTCCACAACCAACAAATCTTGCACTTGAAGCGGGTGACCGACTGGTATAATCATTTTTCCGCCTTCCTTCAACTGCTCGATGAGCGGCGGTGGTATATGTTCAGCCGCTGCGGTAACAACGATCGCATCGAATGGTGCGTACTCTTTCCAGCCGTAGTAACCATCTGCGTTTTTGGCAACAATTTTTTTATAACCGAGTCGTTGAAAACGGTGCTTAACTTGGGTCGTAAGTTCGGTGATTATTTCGATTGTGTAAACTGAATCGGTGATTTCGGCAAGCACCGCTGCCTGATAGCCGGAGCCGGTTCCGATTTCCAAAACTTTTTCACCCTTTGTAACTTCGGCAAGTTCCGTCATCAGTGCAACAATGTATGGCTGGGAGATTGTTTGTCCGTAACCGATTGGAAGAGGATGATCTTTGTAAGCTTCTGTGCGATATTTCTCAGGGACGAACTCATGTCTTGGAACCTTCCGCATCGCATCGAGAACAGTCTTCGATTTTACATCGCGAGCTTCGATTTGGTATTTAACCATCTGTTCACGAAGTCGATCAAACTCTGTCTGGGGGAAAGAGTCTGCCGAAATTCCTAAGATGATTACTATTAATGTCCAAATTTTCTTCATTTTGGTATCAAATATTTTTTAAGAAAGCTATGAGCAAAGAGCGTAGAGCGTTGAGCATAGGAGTGTGAATCTCAAATCACAAATCCCAAATCCCAAATCTATATTCATCCCTCCTCATCCACCACCCATGGCTCTAACAATTTTTCGTTCAATCCTTCAAGGAAACGGGATGGTTTTGTGAGTATCGTTCCGCTTTCTCTATCATATATATTAATTGGATAAGTGATAAACAAATATTCTTTTGCCCGTGTGCAGGCAACGTACATCAAGCGGCGTTCTTCTTCAAGTTCTTCAACATTATTCGCAGCATACATTGTTGGGAAACGTCCGTCGAGAGCGTAAACAATAAAAACACTATGCCATTCCAAGCCCTTGGCGCTGTGGATTGTGGATAGAGTTAAATATTCATCATCGCTGCCAACGGGTTCGATATCAGCGATGCTCTCGTTGGGTGGTTCAAGTACGAGGTCGGTTAGGAAGGAACCGACATCTTTATATCGCTCAGCGATTTGCTCAAACATCTCAAGGTCTTTTTTCCGCTTAGTGTGATCGTCGAATTTCTTTTTCATCATCGGATGATAATAGGTGATGATGCGCGATGCTTTCTCTGCCGGTGGTAATTTATCGGTTGAAATTGATTTAAGTAATTCGAATAATTCTCTAACGCTTTGCGGGTATCTGTTATAATCTTTCCAGAAGTTGGCTTTATCTGCCCGGCGGTGGAGAATATCCTCGATAATCTTTTCCGCAGAACGTGGACCAACGCCGTCGATTATGAGGAGTATGCGATTCCATGCCACTACATCGCGCGGGTTTTCCAGCACCCGCAGATAAGCAATCATATCTTTCACGTGCGCTGTTTCGATGAATTTAAATCCGCCGAATTTTCTGAAAGGGATATTCGATTTTGCAAGCTCGATTTCAAGATCGAAAGAAAGGAATGAAGATCGGAACAATACTGAAATCTCTTCCAACGGTATTCCTTCCTCGCGCAGCTCAAGAATTTTCTGCACCACAAATTTTGATTGCAAGTTTTCATTCTCGGCAATTATAAGCTGGGGTAGGTTACCCTCGCTTTTATTCGTGAAAAGTGTTTTCAAATATTTATGCCGGGCACTCATGGTTGCGGCTGACTGAAGATGCCGAAAATAACGATTGTCATTTTACCGAACACCGATTCTCTAATTTGTTCATCAAGAATATTTATTGTACCGTTTGCTGCAAACCAAACGCCGGGCGAATCGTTGTTCTTTCTGATTTGAATAGGATTGAATTTGTTGAGCGGTTGATCGAAATCGAGATTCCCACTAATAACAATAGGATAGCTTTGAAATTGCTGAGGCAATTGTTCCAGCGATTTGATGATGCTGATCCGATCAGCTCTGGTTGCTTTATCGGTGATCTGAGTGCTTACCACAACAATATTCTGTGCGCCGCAATCGATTATGGTTTGAATCGCGGCTTCAAAACCGGTTGATTTTATTTTATCAAACTGAAAATTATCGCTCGATCTTATTGGGTAGATTGAAAAAACACCGTTGCCGTTTTGTCTGCCGCCATGATTTATTGTTTCACCGAATGCTTTTCGCATCTCAGTTTGTTTAGCGAGTTCATCAACGATATCTACTCTTGTTTTTATTTCAGGATAACGAATGATACCTTGGATAGTAAGAATGTCTATTGAATCTTTCTTGAGTTGCCCGGCGAATTTATGAATCTCGTTTATCTCAACTTTTTTGTCGTACTTCGATATATCGATAGTCGCAAACTTGATTACCATATCTGGAACAATATTCTTCTTCATTGGTGGGGTGGGAGGTTTTTCTTTCATAATTGGTTTAGGAGGTGGGCAGCCAAGAAGAAACAATGAGAGGATGAATAATAAATAATAAGGAAAAAGATTTTTCATTTGATGTTTAATTTTATTATGCATTACTCCATTAATCCAGTACTTCAATTTAGTCTATTGCCCGTTTTAAAATTTCGTTTGCAACATTTAGTATTGCTTGAGTGCTGCGGTAGTTTTCTTCGAGCTTGATAGTTTTGCATGAAGGAAACTCCTCTGGAAAATCAAGTATGTTCCGAATCGTTGCACCGCGGAAGGCGTAAATTGCCTGCGAATCATCTCCTACTACCATTATATTTTGATGTTTGAATGCGAGAAGCTTTATCATTTCTGCCTGAAGTTTATTCGTGTCCTGATATTCATCAACCATTATATATTTGAAATGATTCGATGATTCTGCGCGAACGGGTTCGTTCTGTTTTAAGAGTTTATTGAAGTTTAGAAGTAGATCGTCATAATCCATTGTGTTATGAGTTATTTTGTACTCTGTATATAACTCGTGGACTTTACGGATATCAGGTTCATCCTCGAGATAGTGCGGATAATCGATGCTTAACATCTGATTGAGCGATGTCATCGTATTAACAGAGCGGCTGTAAAGACCGTAGAGGGTTTCTTTTCTGGGGAATCTGCGTTCTCGCGTATCGAGTTTTAATCTTGTTCGTATCAAGCTCATAACATCTTCAGCATCGCCTTGATCGAGTATTGTGAAATTCCGTTCGTACCCTATCAGGTTGGAATATTTTCTGAGAATAGAATTAGCAAAAGAATGAAACGTTCCGCCCGAAACCCGCTCGCATCGGTGATCCAATAATATTGAAGCGCGGCGAAGCATTTCTTGCGCTGCTTTGCGTGTAAATGTGAGCATCAAAATATGCTCTGGCTTGACTCCAAGTTCAACAAGATACGCAACCCGGTAAACGATAGTGCGTGTTTTACCTGTCCCGGCGCCGGCAATAATCAGATGGGGACCATTGACAGATGTAACTGTTTCGTATTGAGCTTTGTTCAGTTCATTCTTATAATCGATCTGAAATCTTTGGGGATGAACGATGTGGAGTCCATCTGCCGGTTTTTTAAGTGTGTATTTTTTCATAATTAGCTAAGAGCGAAGAGCTTAGATCATAGAGAGGGTTGATTTATGAAATAATCTCAACTACTCAAATACTCTATACTCGGCTACTAACAAATTATTTCCATTTGATTACACCAACTTTCACAAGATCATCGAAGTAGCGAGTTACAACCGAATCTGGAATGGAAAAATATTCTGCAATAAATAAATTGCGGCATTCGGAAACAGTGCGTTTTCCATCAATAAAGTTAACAAGCTCAAAGCGTTGGTTCTCGTTAAGTGGAAATCCTTTCGATTGGTACCATTCTGCTTCTTTCGGTTTAAGTTTGCTCTCAGGAAGTCTGAAATCTAAAGGACCTCGTGTCAATCGTACGGGGATGCGATTATCGGGTTGTTCGTTTAGATCGGGAGCGTAGTCTGCAGCGTATCCTCTTTCTTCTGCCAAGCTGCGGGGAAGTATAAATATGTGTTCAAAACGTTTTCCCAAATGGGAATAAGTTAAGTCAACCGGATTAAAAATTTCAAAAGCATCATTAAATGTTAAAATAGATTTTGCTGCGTCGACCTCAAGATTCATTGCGACAACGCCCAGTTGTTCTGACTCTGCCCAGACCATAGGAAGAGCTCTTATTGAGGCAGAATTTGTATTTACCCGAACCTTTCGCACAATCTCACCCAGACGGCCATATGCTTTTAATCTATGATACTCGAGTAGGTCAATGCCCTGAGGAACCGATAGATTTGCAAGGTACCAGAGCGACGCTGTTGCAATCATTTCACAACGTTCTAACTCCACCGGATCAACTTTATCAGGTGTATCGTAAGTTGTATGGTGTGTGTAATCAGAATGAGACAACATCACGGAGGGAATCTTTCTATCGAGGAACATGAGATGGTCGCTTCCCCCTCTGAACGGTACGAGGCGATAATTGAATTGTGATTGACTTCCATTTGGAGTTCTAATGTTCATTCTATCAACCATCGCAGCCATATTTTCAACGACATCATTCAAGCAGGATGGAACAGAATTTGGAGTTCGAATTATATATAATTTCGAATGCAGTAATTCAAGATTTTCGCCGACCATATCGAGATTGATATTTGCTAAGAACTTTCCACCTTCTGCGGGTCCTGCAAGTTCAGGATGGGCATCTATGTATGCCATCGTACCATACCATTCAGGTACCCAAAGAAATCTGAATGAGCGTTTTGGCGGCGGCAGTTTATTGCTGTCGAGAAGATGTTTTAAAGTTCTTGCTATGTCAAGAATTGCTCCTGAACCGCTTGCATTATCATTGGCACATTCTTTTGGATGATCGAGGTGAGCGCTAAAAATTAACTCATCTTGCGGTCGTTCTTTGCCGCGAATGTGGGCAACCACAACATCCATAAAAGAGGGGTGAAGTCCTTTTCCTTTTACCCAGCCGCGAAGCACAGCTTTTTCCCCTGATTCGATTAATTGTTTTAACTGTTCCCCTTGTTTGTACGAGATATTAAATCCGAATGTTGTTTTCTCTAATTCTTCTGATCTGGGCCAAAGTCCAGAATAATGAATCATATCAGGATTTTCTACAGCACGCTTTTCATCTATGTATCGGACAACAGCTTTTGCACCATACTTGAGGACTGCCAGACGGTGAACGTCACCTCCATAACCGGTAGTAAGCACAAATTTTTCTTTGACGTTTTTCCCAACATAATTACTATCGTTGGTTCCCGTTCCAACCCAAACAATCTCCGCTGTAACATCGCCAGGATTTGAGTACGTCATCAAACTCATCGGAATTTCTTTGAATGAAACAAGCTTTTCCTGTGTCGGTTTAATGATGCTTAGTTCAGCATCTTCAACATCCCAGCCGGATGGTGATTGCCAAGTCTGATATATTATCTTGCCGTCTGATTTGAAGGATTCAATGTAGGCATCTTTTTCGGAGAAACCATAACTTCTTAATTGTTGTAAGACATAATTTGCAGCATCACGATAACCTTGCGATCCTTGTACGCGATGGAATTTTGTTATTTGGATTACATGCTCTTTTGCCTGTTCACCATCAAGACCTTGAATTAGTATTTCTCTTATTCGTGGATCGAGAAGATCTCTATGCTCTTGTCCGATAGTAATAAAAGTATTTGCAGCTATAAAGATTAGAATAATAATAAAATGTTTCATTTAACCATACCTTTTTAAATACAAATGGAAATAATATGATATATGAGATTACGAAAAATTTTGATGGATTTCAAGTTTAACCCGAAAGTGGAATACTCTTTCTCCACAACCCATTTAACATCAACATATTAAAAAAAGAAACCCGCGAAGGAATCTACCAGTGATCGGACAAGCTTCACCTCAGCAGGGTTAAACCGCTGTCAGAGAGTGTATCTAAATTGCGAGTGTAGGACGTGCTTTGTTACGGGTGGTGTAATTATTTATTTATTACCAAACATCCAGTTATTATGTCATGCAGTCCCTGTTTCTGTTGTGTGAATCCTGCCATGATATAACCGATGCTAAGAATCAGACTGGAAATTATTTTTGCGAAGTATCTTCCTGTTGCTCGACCAAATGAAATTCGGTTGCCTTGCATGTCGGTAACGATGATACCGAGTACCATTTTTCCAAGTGTAGCTCCCTTTATTGATTCCATCAATGCGTAATATAACCATTGTCCAATCACGATAAACAGAATAATAGAAAAGTACGCACTGATAATAGCGAAGATAAAGTTTTCGGATAGATCGAGGTCTTCCGACCAGAGGCTTAGCCCAACCATGGCAAGAAACGGTATCACAATGACGAAAGCTAAAATTGATATGATAATCTGGTCAATAATGTATGCGGCGAATCGTTTCCAAAAACCAGCGTAACTAAAGACGGGTCGTTGAGGTATTGGTTGTTGCAGAATTTGTGTTTCCATAATATTTCCTTTAGTTGTGTTAAGTGTACTAACGAAGTTTCTTAAAAAAGGTTACAGCTCATTTCAATTTATTAACTGATGTTACGTAAAGGTTATTGTCATCATGCTTCGTTACTACATTGCCGTAAACGGCAATGCTCACGCAAACAAAGCATTCTAAAGAATGCTGAATTTTATCTGCAAATGATGAACACAGTCGGATTCATCCGGCTTTTATTGGACTAGCGTTACCGTTTACGGTGATGCGGATAAGAATTTTATCGTTCTGCGTAACATCAATTATTAATTAATAGCTCTACGCACTCTTGTGGGCTGCCAACTGTCATGACATATTTTGTAACATCTTCAGAACCTTCATGAATAAGTTCGTTTTTTAGTGTGCTTATCACAGGTGACCAAAAATCTCCAACGATAATAATTGGTTTTGATTTGATCACACTCTTGTTCATGTATTCCCAAACTGTAGCAAGCTCCACAAGTGTTCCAGTGCTGCCTTTTAATACAATGTATGCATCTCCAAGCTCGATCAATTTCAGCAAACGATCTATCAATGTTTTAACACAAATAACTTCATCTATGTTTGAATTTGCAAAACGTTTGAAATGTTCTGTAATAATTCCTATGGATTTACCGCCAGCGTCTTTAGCCCCGTGCGCACTTGCTTCCATCACACCACCGTACCCGCCGTTGCAGATAACAAAACCTGCCTCTGCAAGTAGTTTTCCAAGTTCGTATGCGGTTTGATAATCGCTGTTACCCGGCAGCGGCTTTGAACTCCCAAAGATTGTAATTATTTTTTTATTCATGAGTTGAATCTAAAAAGTATGATTTGCATATTTTGGGTTTAGATATCAGGTTGTCTTCAAAATGTTTCTGTCCGATACTGTACTTTTTAGATCAGACTCCTTCATGTTTTAAATGTCTAATATCCAAAATCTAACATCTAATTCAAAAATTCCCAGCTCACACCGAACCTGCTTTGCCGCTCAGGCATCGGGTAAAATGTATTCATCACATATTTACGATTGAGAAGGTTATCAAAAATAAAATGAATGTGCGCACTTCCGATCTGCCCAATTATCATCAAATCTATCACGCCGGCTGGTTGAATGTCATAACCTTGACCATCTGGTAAATAAACCTGTGCAAGCTGGTTGAATTCTCTGCCATAATACGATGTGAACACCTTCCCATGAATTCCTATCTTTAGATCTAAATGGCTCTTGATTATTTTATCCCAAAAATATATACCACCTGCGGCAGACCACTTTGGAAAAGTTAATTGTTTATCGTCGTGATCAATCACCTCCAGAAATTGTGCTGTTCCCTCCGTATAAAAACTACCGAAACGAATGGAGACAGTTCCAGCTATTCCTTGTATTATTTTCTTTTGATGGCGGTTCAACTCAAACGGCGCTATTTTATTCAGTGAAGTTTGAGACGTAACGGTAATCGCATTCCAAATTGTTCGATGAAAAGCTTTCAATTCGATTGAGTACCACTCATGATTTGACCATAACAACCCGGATTCAAATAGATGGTGGCGTTCAGGTGTATGATTGATAATATTTGATGAAAGAACTGTATCTGTTCCTATTAATTCTTGAAATGTCGGGAACCGAAATGAACGTGAATAGCCACTGAACAATGTTAAATAAGACATTGGGTGAATTGAGACATCACCACCATAAGAGATGCGATGTTGTTCTTTTATGTTGTCAAAGCGTGCGTATGGTGATACCTTTAGTGGCTCTGAAATATTTATTTCGGATTTACCGAATATGCTCGTATGTGTTGCTTGATATTCGCTTGCTGCCGGTGGCATCAGGGCATTCTTTGATTGGATCTCTGCCCCGATATTGAAAAGAGAATTGTTGAAAGAAAAGTTCTGATCTAACTTTACACCAAACCATTTTTCATTATGGCGCTGGTCAAGAAGTATTCTATTTGATATCGGCTTACTTTCTAAATCTCTATATTGACGCAGGTTTGATGTAAAATAAGCTGTGAGAGTGCTGATTGCTTCAGAATCCGGTAGTACGCGGGCAGCAGCTCCGATTTGTACATCATGGCGCGTTATTTTTTCATATGAGTCGGTGTTCTTAACGATTGCTTGCATGTTTTCGTACCATAGCTGCTCTGGAGTTTCTTTTAAATCGACGCCGCTGTAAAGACCTAAAAGAGTTTGATTGAACATTTCTGATGCAAAGAGATTAAGATCGCTGCTTATGTTGTATCGGGCTTTCACACGTGCATTCCAGCAATCATAATTCTCATTCGGATATCTTTCACCATACACTGTGTGCTGTACGCCGGTAGTAACATTCAAACCCCTGATAATATCCTGACTTACTAAGCCATCCACGATTGAAAATCCATATCCCGATTCGCTGTATCGAATTCGTGAGTAAGGTTTGAGCGCTTTTTTACTCTTACTAAGAAAATTAATCGCGCCGCCTGTGCTGTTAATTCCGTAAAGAAATGCACGTGTCCCTTGAATGACTTCGATGCGTTCGATGTTTTCGGTCGGATATAAGTACGGATTAAATAAACCTGAGAGGAGACCATTTAACTGGATGCCATCGCTCAAGTAAGCGACGCTTCTTCCATCACTGCCTGAAAACGTAATGTCGGGTAAAAATCCCAAGCTTCCAAAATCGCGGATAAAAATACCTGATTGCATGGATATAATGTCACCAATGTATCTATAATTTTGAAAATTTATTGTAGAATCTGTTATAACATCTTCGGGTGTAAGTGTCCGATCAATTGAGCCAATAAGCAAAATCGGTTTAATGTATATTATTATTGTTGAATCGATCTCAGTAGATTTGGTTGTATCAACAAATGTAGTGTCAATGGGCGCAACTTGCGTTATTGCGCCGGTGGATACTTGTAAAAACAAGAAAAGCAGAAATAGAATTGTTTTTATTTTGATTTTCATGAAGATTAATCCGCCTCAGGCGGACAGAAAATATAGAGAAAATGGAGCTGATAAGCAAGGTTGGGATCCAATGTTGGTTTTTATCAATTATTCTTTATTTTTTCGTTTTCTTGACTTTGATTTATTCATTATTTAAATTATAATAAGTTATATTACGCACTTATGGAATCGATGAAAGGATCGACTCTTGGGAAAATGGCGCTCAGTATCATTGTTGCTGATATGCTTGGCAACCGAATTTCATTTGGGCAAGCCACGGGAAGATACTTTGCTAAAATAATTTCAGTCTGATTCTTAGCTTCGGTTATATAATGGCAGGATGCACACAGCAAAAACAAGCATTACACGATATCATAGCTGGATGTTTGGTAATAAATAAATAATAAAAACAAAAAAGTTTTAAGATTCTTGATAAGGAATTTCTTTATGAATGCATTTCCTATGAAATCGATTTTTATTGGAATCACTTTGATTATTTTTAATCTCTCTTGCAAGGATGATCACGGAACAGGTACGGAGAATAATGATTTTTACCTAAAGGTCACAGTCAAAGACATAAACAATCACTTGATATCTGGATTACGGGTAAGTGGATGGAATCGTATTACTGGCGATACCTATTCAATGAAGCAAACAAGAAAGAATCAAACATTATCTAATATTACTGCTTTTACAACAATCGAATTCGATGCTCCAATCGAGTTTAAGGGATCATTAACAGTATTCGATTTAAAGAATAATCAAATTGCTGTATTATTCGATAAGGAACTTTTTGATCCAGGATGCCTAGAAGTTGAATGGCCCGCTGAGAATCTTCCATCGGGAGTATATCGAATACAATTTACGGCTATAAATCCAATCAATGATTCTCTTTTGTATCGTCAATATATTTACGCTTCACTAGACCACAGGCAGGTTGATCGCAACGTGCTTGGATTCACTTCGAACAATGGAGATTTTATATCAAGGGAAAAGATACTATTTCCGGTTTTATTCAACCTTCCTTCTATTAATAGGAGAGATGAGTTTAATAATGATTTAGGGACATTCACATACAGTGATAGTATTGTTATTATCTTAACAGATACTATCAAACATCAGCAACAGATATATAAAAGAAAAATTATTAATGGTCCAAATGATTTTTCATTGATTTGGCAACCCACCATAGAATGTCGTCCATTTCCTGATACATTTTTGCAAACTACTAATCAATTTGACACAGTAAAACTAAGATATAAACTCACAAAACCTGATTCGATCATTCTACCACCACCAGAGCCTCTACCGACAAAATTCTGGCTTTATCAAAATTACCCGAATCCATTTAGTCCTGTAACAACAATTGTATACACGTTACCAAAATCCATGCACGTGAAGTTAGTGGTATATGATGTTTTGGGGCGAGAATTGATAACGCTCATAGATGGGATTCAGGATGCAGGATACTATTCTGTAGTATTCAATGCGAGTAGTGTGTCGAGCGGTGTGTATTTATACAAGCTTATAGCAGGTAAACTTACCTTGGTCAAGAGAATGATTGTGATACAATAAGCACTAAGATTTAAACTGACGGTACGATATGTGAGAATATCTCCTCTCGATTTTATTATATAGGTTCGAGATTGGGTGGTGTTACAAACGTTAAATATTTTTTGTCCAACTTCTCAACTGCTATTTTCATTTCTTGTTCATCCGAGAAAAACCCATAAACAGCCGAGCCGCTGCCCGACATCTGTGCAAACTTAGCCCCAAATGAGTAGAGTGAAAGTTTCAGATAAGCGATTGTTTTATTTGAATGTAAAACTATTGGCTCAAAGTCGTTGTGGAGAAGATGATTGAAATGTTGGGGAGCATTTATGTTTTCGAGGAGAAGCTGCTTGAGTGGGATGTCAGATGTTTGATGTTGGATGTTAGTATGCTTCGTCAATCTTGCATCGTGAATTGCTTGGTATGCCCATGCTGTTGAGATGTGAATGTTTGGATAAACGAGAATAATCCAGTATGGAATATCGAGATCGAAATATTCAAGGATTTCCCCACGACCCGTAGCATGAGCAGTTCCCCGTTTTAAAAAATAAGGAACATCAGAGCCAAGCTGAAGTGCAATTTTATGAAGTTCGTCATGAGTTACGTCAATATTCCATAGTTTAACCAATCCTAATAGTGTTGATGCTGCATCCGAGCTGCCACCACCGAGGCCCGCACCGATGGGAATATTTTTCTTCAAAAATATCTTGACACCATCTTTAATTCCTGTGTATTCTTGAAGAAGTTTTGCTGCGCGAACACATAAATTTCTTTCATCCGTTGGCAAAATTGGATTGTTACAGGTAAAAGAGATTGATGATGAGGGCTCGAGACTTATTTCATCGTATGGATTTACCCTATGAAATACAGTTTCGATGTCGTGGTATCCATCTTCACGTTTACGGAGAACCCGAAGACCGAGATTGATTTTAGTGTATGCATTTATTTTCACCATTGTTTAAAAAATACGAGAAAGTAATGGGAGATGCAACAAGTACAAACTAACCAGATAGTAACAATGTACTGTGGATGTACTTTTTAAAATTTTATCTTAGGTTTGTTTCCAGCTTTGTTAATAGCGTTCCGGGGGATTGATATAGGGAGTCTATTGAAAATTGCGTGTAAGTTATCATCAAATATTGCCGAAATTCGCCCGTTTTGCAAAAAAAAAAAAATAGTTAAAAAATTGCTTGACTTCGTGATAAATAATATAT